>JAKALH010000191.1 GCA_021813225.1 Chloroflexota bacterium | reverse complement strand
CCCGGCAGGTCAGCGACAGGGTGGCCGCGCCGTTTCTGTGGGCGCAAAGCTCCAGCGCCGGCGCGCGCGCCGGTGTGCGCCGCGCCTGGCACAACCTCACAAGTAAATGACGTGCGGGCAGGCCGGTGTACCCGCCCGATGCCGCAGGGGGCAACACACAGGTCGCCCCGCACGTATAACCGTCACAGCCAGCGACGCCGCACGATGGCGGCAATGAGCAGAGACAGCCCCACCCCCAGCATGAGCACCGTGAGGATGGGCGTCATGCGCGAGCGCGGATAATCGTCGCCGCCGCGCGGTGTGTTCAGAATCGCCTGCTTGGCGGTGTGCACGAATTCCGCGCGCGGCTGCACCGGCACCATGATGTGGTTCAGGCGCGATTCCAGCCAGGCGACATCTTCATCGGTCAGTTTTGATCTCATTCCAGCCTGCCCAAAATCTCGCGCAACTGCACCAGCGTGCGATGATACAGCGACTTGATGGCGCCTTCGCTGCGATTCATGATCTGGCCTATTTCGGAATTCTGTAACTGCTCCACGAACTTCAGCACCACAAGCTGCTGGCGCTCTTCCGGCAGCCGGCGGATGGCGTGCAGCAACCGGCTGCGCTCGCGCTGGCCGTCGATGCGCGCATCCGCGTCGTCGGAGTGCGCGCCGTGCAGTTCCACTTCATCCAGCGGAATGGACGGGTGGCGGCTGTTATCGCGATGGTAGTTCGCCACCACGTTATGCGCGATGCGATACAGCCACGCCGTAAACGGCACGCCCCTGTCGTCATAATGCCCGACGTGCTTCATGGCGCGCATGAACACGCGCGCGGTCAGGTCTTCCGCATCTTCTTCGTTGCCGACGCGATAAAAAACGTAGCGGTAGATGGCCGTCACGTGCCGCTCGTACAACTCGCCGAACGCAGCCTGATCTTTGCCGGCGCGGCGCGCCAGTGCCTGGTCGTCCTCGCCGCCGGCCGGCGGTTCCGCCGGCGCGACCTCGCCGATTTCGCTGCGCTCAATGGGACTCATCGATATAACACCCGTAATGCATTTCAGTTCCGCGAGCGAATTATAATGATTGCCTTGCGCCGGCCACCGGCAGCGATCACTATGCAATCCGTATCGACCGCCACGACTCCGGCACCGCCCGGCCCTGCCGCGGATACGACCCGGCCGCCCGCTTTGATTTCGATCGTCATCCCCACCTGGAACGGCGCGCCGCATCTGCCGGTATGCTTCAATGCGCTGCGGCGCCAGACGCTGCACCCTTACGAAATCATCCTGGTGGATAACGCATCCAGCGACAACACGCGCGAACTGGTCGAACGCGATTACCCCGAGGTGCGCCTGATCCGCCTGCCGGAGAACCGCCGCTTCGCCGGCGCGTGCAACATCGGCATACGCGCTTCGCGCGGCGAGTATGTGGCGCTGTTGAACAACGACACGGAAGCCGACGAGAACTGGCTGGCCAGTGTGGCCGCAACCTTCCTCACCCACCCGGACGCGGGCTTCGTCGCCAGCAAGCTGCGCCTGTTCGACCAGCGCGACAGGCTGCACGCCGCCGGCGACTTTTACAGCGCACGCGGCGTGCCCGGCAACCGCGGCGTCTGGCAGGTCGACCAGGGGCAGTTCGATACGGAGTACGTCTTCGGGGCGTGCGGCGCGGCGTCGGTGTACCGCCGCGAGATGCTCGATAAAATCGGCCTGCTGGACGAGGCGTTCGAGTTCTCCTGCGAGGATGTCGACCTGTCGTGGCGGGCGCAACTGGCCGGCTATAAATGCGCCTTCGCCCACGATGCCATCGTCAACCACAAGGTCAGCGCCACCGGCGGCGGCATCCTCAACAGCTATTACGACGGCCGCAACTTCATCTGGCTGCTGGTGAAGGACGTGCCGGCGTCGCTGTGGCGGGCGCACGGCTGGGCCATGCTCAAGTCGCAGTTGCAGATCAGCGCCAGTGCGTTGCGCGCCTGGCGCGGCAAAGCCGCCCGCATGCGCCTGAAAGGGCAACTGGCCGGCCTGCTGGGTATCCCACGCATGTGGCTGCGCCGGCGCGCCATCCAGCGCACCCGCGTGATCAGCGCCGCAGAACTGGAGAAGCTGCTGCACGATAATTGACCACCTGTAGACGACTCCGCGTTCTTTCACAACTCGGAGTGTTGTACGTAATCTGCTCAACCCCGCTCTATAATGGGCGTCAACATGCCGCGGGGACGCACATTTTTCCGATTGCTATTGGTTGTGGCGGTGTTTGCCGTCGCATCCATCCCCATCCCTGCCGCATACGCTTCGCTCAACGTCACCAACCCCGGCAGCCTGTATCGCCTGGTCGGCATTCGCGAGAGCGCAGCGCACATGCAGAATGCGCGCGTCCTACTCAGCGGCGTGCCGGATGACATCATCCCCACGAACAGCACCATCTGGAACTGCTCGTGCAGCACCAGCGGCTGCTGGCCGGGCTGCTTCACCATCGCAGCGGCCAGCATCATGAAGTACTGGTCGCAGAAGGGCTACCCCGACCTGTGGAACGGCGACGAGAACGGCATTCTGGCGCGGCTGCGCCAGTTGTTCCCCAACATGCTGTGCTACGGCGGCAGCCCCGGCAAGCCCAGCGACGTGGGCTACGACGCCTTCGACGTCGCCACCGGCCTGTCGGCCTATATCAAAGAACATGGTTACCGCTTCACCCTGCAGCCCATCGTGTCGCCCACCTTCGAGCAGGTTGTCGCGGAGATCGACGCGGGACACCCCATCATCGGCTCGTTTGCAGAGTCGCCCTGGGGCAGCCATGCCGCCGCTATCGTCGGCTACGACACCACCGGCGGCCGCCGCGTGATGGTCGTGCGCCCCAACCTGTGGAAGAAGCTGGACATGGATCTGCAATGGGATGTGGGCTATAAGGGCTTCGGCCTGGTGACCATCATCCCCGGCGTGACTGGTACAGCAGCCGGCAGCCCGAACGCGCTGGCCGCCCCCGCGCAGCCCGCCGTCACCTATGAAGTCGCCGTGGGCACGCAGGACCCCGGCTTCAGCGTGCAGGGCGACTGGCAGAGCCTGCCGGGCGCGGGGCTGTCCGGCGACGCGCGCTGGGTCCAGACCACCGACCCGTCGAACCTGGGCCCGACCGACGACACTGCCACCGCGAGCTGGAAACCGCAACTGCCTTACGACGGGCTGTGGGAAGTGCTGGCCTGGATGCCTGCCGCAGACACCGACGACAGCGCCTCGCACACCGCCACCTACCGCGTCACGCACGCGGAAGGCATGAGCCTGGTGCACCGTTCGCAGCACGATGCCACGCAGGGCTGGATGTCGCTGGGCAGTTTTCCGTTCGCCAAAGGCGACAAAGGCAGCGTGACGCTGGGCAACCTGACCGGCGATATGCCCATCCGCAAGGTGTGGGCCGACACGGTGAAGTTCGTGTGGCGCGCGCCGCTGCTGGTGCAGAGCGAGTCGGACGCCAGCCGCACTTATCTGGTGCAGAACGGCAAACGGGTGCGCATCCCCGACCAGGAGACTTTCGATGCGCTGCGCCTGAACCGCAGCGACATCCGCAAGCTGTCCGACCTGGCGCTGGCGCAGTACCCCGACGGCGGCATGCTGCCCAGCATCTTCACCACATGGATTGGCGAGTACTTCAACAATACCGTGCTGGGCGCGCCTGCGGCAACCGTGCGCGCCGACCCATCCGTGAACTTCCAGTGGAACGGCGCTGCGCCTGCCGCCGGAATGAGTCCGCAGGCCTTCTCGGTGCGCTGGTCGCGCCGCATGGCATTCACGGAAGGGCACTACCCGTTCACGCTGGAAGCCACCGGCGACGTGCGCCTGTATGTGGACGGCGAACTGGCTATCGACAGTTGGGGCAATCGGGCCGGGGCTGATATCTTCACGCAGCACACCCGCGAGATGACGCTGACCAGCGGCCTGCACCTGGTGGAGATCGAATACGCCAACCGCGCCGGCGATGCGCGCATCACGCTGGATAGTCTGCCGCCCAACGTGCCGGTGGTGATCGGCTCGACCGGCATCACGTTGACCCGCGCGCCGACGGTGACGGTGAGCTGGCTGGACGGCGGCTCGCCCGACGGCGCCGAACGGTCGCGCAAGTTCTACGTATCGGCCTGGCGCGCGGGCGGCGTGCGCAGCATCGACAGCGACTGGATCACCGCCACGCAGTGGACAATTCCCGTTCCTGAAGACGGCCATTATTTCTGGCGCGTGAGTGCCGGCAACGGCAGCGCCGTCAGCGACTGGAGCCCCGTGCAGGAGTTCTGGGTGGACCGCCGGCCGCCCTGGGCGCAGATGGAATCGGCATCGGCGTCCGTCGACAGCGCTCCGCGCTTGTCTACGGTGGTGGAAAGCCAGGCGGTTCCGGCGGGTATCTCGACGACCCAGGCTGTATCGACGCCTGGATTGGCGCCGATGCAGCCCGCTGTGCGCCCATTCGGCATCCGGCTGACGTGGTGGGCAACCGACACTGTCAGCGGCCCCGCTTCTTACGACGTGCAGGCGCGCGAGTTGATTCGTGCGGCCACCATCTACACGCCTGCGGTGGAGATGCACGAGGTCAGCCGCATCCAGTATGGGCTGGTGCTTTCGGGCGGGGAGCAGATCACCAGCGCCGTGGTCATCACCGCGCTGACGCCGTACACCACAGTCGCGCCGCTGATGGTGTACCAGCCGTTGACGGCCAGCCCGTGGGAGACCGCGGCAACCGGTCTGGCGACGACGCAGACGCTGTTCATCGGCAACCCGGGCAGCACCTACGAGTTCCGCGTGCGCGCCACCGACCGCGCCGGAAACGTGCAGCCGTGGTACGATGGTTACTCGGTACAGGCGCAGATGAATCCCGACGCGCCCGTACATCGCACATTCATCCCGATGCTGCTGCGATGAGCGGCGGCTGTCTTATTGCGATCAAACCGTTCAAACAGGAGAAGAATAATGGAAGATCAGAACCAGACAGGCGCGCCATCCGACCAGAGCGGGTCATCCGATGCGAACCCGCCCGCGGCGACCGAACCGTCCAGCGTGCCGCAGCCCGAACCCGCGCCGCAGGTGATGTCCGCAGACTATATCCCGCCGACCGCCGTGCCGACCCCCGGCTATGTTACAGGGCCTTCAACGCAGACCAACACGCTGGCTATCGTCAGCCTGATCGCCAGCATCGCCAGTTGGCTCATCATCCCCGGGCTGGGCAGCATCATCGGCGTCATCTGCGCCCTCATCGCGCGCAACCAGATCAAGGCGAGCGCGGGCCAGCAGACCGGCGACGGCCTGGCTATCGCGGGGTTGATCATTGGCGCCCTCAACCTCGTGCTGATCTGCCTCGTGCTGGTGTGCTTTGTCACCGGCTTTGCCGCCACGATTCTCAGCAGCGGCGGCAGCCGATAAGTCGTACAGAGTCCTGACAGGTTATCTGAAGCCGTGGCCGGAGGCCGACGCTTCAGCCGTATCTGTGGCAGGCGCAGCCCTGCCGGCAACGGCGTAAGAATTCGCTGATTCGGGCCGGATAGTTGTAAATCCGCGTGCGCCCCACTCGCAGGCGGCGCGGGACAGGCGGACGAATTCGGCGCGCGCTCGCGCGCCGCGGCCCAGCGCGCGCAACAGCGCCAGCAGGCGCGCCGTATCCGTGCCGGCGTCGGCGCGCGAAAGTTCGCTCACGAACGATTCATCACCCTGGGTCGGGTCGATGCGATACGGGCGGCCAAGACGTTGCTTCAGCCAGTCGCGGTAATCGGCCAGCGCGGCGTCGCGCTGGCCGGCCATGCGCGCCAGGTTCGCCATTGCCGCCACATACTCCACGGGCCGCCGGCGGATGCGCAGCCCCGGCGGCACATACACCCGTCCCAGCCGCCGCCCTGTCCACACAACGTATATGCCCAGCAACAGCAGCGCCAGCAACACGCCCTGCCCTGCCGGTTGCCCGACCAGCCAGGCGGGGATCGACGAAGTCTGGCGCGAGCCGTGATGGTATTCGTCAAAACCCACCAGGCTGCCGGGCGGCACACTGCGCAGCAGGTCCAGGACGAAGCGCGCATTGCCGTCGTCGGCCAGGCCCTCGTTCGTGAACGGGTACGCGGTGGAGACGGCAATCACGCGGCCGCTGCCCACCGACTCCACCGCGGCAACCGTGTGGCTGCCGACCTG
>JAKALH010000190.1 GCA_021813225.1 Chloroflexota bacterium | reverse complement strand
AAGATCGCTATGTCGAGATGACGCTGTTGACCGTCGGGCGTTAGGCAGGATGGACAGGTTCCCCTGTCTGCTTACGGCAGGCGGGGGTACTGCCTGGTTCCGCTGTGTGCCGACCATAGAAGGCGGCGCCGCGCGGAGCCGGCACAAGGCGGGTGATTCATGCGGACAGGAAAATTAAGGGCGCTGTTGTTGTATACACTGGCTGCCGTCGTGGCGCTGGCAGCCTGCTCAACTGAGGTGAGCGGCAACACCAATGTGCCGCCGCCCAACAGCCAGGCCTTCACGGCGGTTGCCAACACCAGTCTGCGCGGCTGGCTGGAACAGGCTGTGCAGGACTTCAACAGGGCGGGTGTCAGGACTGCTGCCGGCAAACCTGCTTTCGCGCAGGTGACTTTTACCGAAGCCGGACAGGCCGCCAGCGATATGGCTGGCGGTAAGAACCTGCCTGCGCTCTGGATACCCGACAACGAAGTATGGGCCAGCGTGCTGGCTAAACGCGGCCAGGCCGGCTTTCAGGCCAACTGCCAGAGTGTGGCGCAGAGTCCGCTGGTCATCGCCATGTGGCGGCCCATAGCAGAGGCGCTGGGCTGGCCGGGACGCAAGCTCGGTTGGCTGGATGTGGGCAGCCTGGCGGCCGATCCGTCGTCGTGGAATTACTACACGGGCGGCAAGTACGGTAAAACGTTGCGCATGGGGCATACCCACCCGGGCCTGTCCGGCAGCGGTGCCAGCACGCTTCTCGCCATCGTCCAGGCAGCGCGTTCGAAGACCGATGCGGTTACTGTGAGCGACATCAAGGAACCCATCGTGCAGGCATCCGTCGCCGCCTTCGAAGGCACGGTAGCCTGGTTCAGCCCGTCCACTGAGAAGCTGGGACAAACTATTCAGCAACGCGGCATCGAGTACCTGGGTGCGGCAGTGGAGTACGAAAGCACCGTGGCCATGAACGGCGGCGGGGGCGATGCCGGTCTGGTTGCAGTGTATCCCTATGAGGGAACTTTCATGGCAACCCATCCCGCCTGCATCAACGGAGGCGCCGATGCTCAGACTCAGGAAGCGGCCCGGCTGTTCCGCGATTATCTGCTGAAGCCGGACGTCCAGAAGCTGGCGCTTAAGAACGGGCTGCGACCGGTGACAGCGGGTGTTCCCATCAGCGCGCCACTGGACGCTGCGCATGGGGTAGACCCGACCCAACCCAAAGCGGTATTCGGACAGCCCAGTGCGGATACCCTGTTAGCCATCAGCGCCCTGTGGCAGTCGGCGCGCAAAAATATCAACCTGGTCATGCTGCTGGATGTATCCGGCAGCATGCGCGGCGACAAAATCGACAGCGTGCGCACGGCGGCGGCGCAATTCGTCAAACAGATGGGCGACAACGACTATCTGACCTTGATGACCTTCTCCGACCGGATCAGGGTGCTCATCGAGCACAAGAAGGTTTCGGTAATCCGCGATGATGCAGTCAGGCTGGTGAATGGCATCCAGGCGGGCGGCAATACCTCGCTCTATGATGCTATTGGCGAAGCCGCAAACCTCATCAATAAATCAAAGAGCAGCCAGACCAGCAATGTCATGGTACTGCTGACAGACGGCCAGGATACCAGCAGCGTTAACTATGACTTCAACCAGCGACTGCTCGATACGGCTGCCGCTAACGATACAACGGTATTCACGATTGCCTATGGATCCGACGCGGACCAGAAAGTCCTGAATAAACTGGCCAGCCAGGGCAGGGGCAACTTCTATCAGGGCACTACGGCCAATATCGCCAGTATCTATGAGGAGATGTCGGCAGCTTTCGGCGGGACTGTGGGGATCGGGCGCTAGAGACTCACCCGTCGTACACGCGGCGTTCCATGGACGGCCTGTCATTCCGAGCATTGAGGGTAAATGAAGAGAACAATGGGACGTTTACCCGCCGTGTGGTTGACCTGCACGAGCAGGATTTGCTGCCGGGCGGCGTGCTGGTGCGGGTGCTGTATTCCTCACTGAACTATAAGGATGCGCTCTCTGCGTCCGGCAATAAAGGCGTGACCCGGCGCTACCCGCACACGCCGGGCATCGATGCAGCGGGCGTTGTGGAGAGTGGCGCTGTCGACGGTTTTCATCCCGGAGACACAGTCCTCATCAAGCATGCGGAGTTCGGCGCCAATACGCCGGGCGGCTTCAGCCAGTACGCCGGCGTGCCATCGGACTGGTTGATGAGAATGCCGGAGGGATTATCGGCGCGCACCAGCATGGCGTATGGCACGGCAGGACTCACGGCGGCGCTTTCAGTGCATAAGCTGCGCGAGCAGGGCGTTACGCCGGCAGCCGGCAACATCCTGGTGACTGGCGCCACCGGCGGTGTTGGCTCGGTTGCTGTAGCGCTCCTGGCAAAACTGGGATACCAGGTCACGGCCGCTACCGGAAAGCCACAGGCCGGCCAATGGTTGAGCGGGCTGGGCGCCAGCGTGGTCATACATCGCGATGATATCGATAGCCAGACCGGCAAGGCGTTGCTGCCGGTGCGATGGGCCGGGGTCGTGGACACGGTGGGCGGCAACTATTTGTCAGCGGCGTTAAGGTCTGCACAATATGGCGGTGTCGTCACCTGCTGCGGCAATGCCGCGTCGCCTGCACTGTCTATGACCGTTTATCCATTCATTCTGAGAGGTGTCAGCCTGCTGGGGATTGATATAGCACATATCTCGCGCCGGTTATGCGAGTTTCTGTGGGCGCAGCTTGCCGGCGACTGGCGGCTGAACCGCATAGAAAGCCTGGCGCGGGAGTGTTCGCTGGATGACCTCGACGCTGAAATTGACCGCACCCTGCGCGGTGAGCAGACCGGCCGCCTGATCGTCAATCCCTGGGCATGACTGCGCCGGCGTATGATGAAGGCATTATGGACCTCTCAACTATCGATCATCTTTTGACGACAACGCGGAGTGTCAGGAAGCGGCTGGACCTTACACGCGCCGTTCCGAACGACGTCATCGAACGCTGTATTGAAATCGCCACGCAGGCGCCTTCGGCCAGCAACTCACAGCGCTGGCACTTTGTCGTCATCGTCGACGCGAAGCAGCGTGCAGCCGTAGGAGCGATCTACCGCCGCTCTTTCGATGTTTATCTGCAGGAGCAGCGCGCCATGGATGCCCAGCGACGCGCTCAGTTGTCTCCCGCGCGGTGGGCGCAGGCGATGCGCGTACGCGACTCCGCCACATACCTGTCTGAACACATGGGCGAGGCGCCGGCGCTCATCATCCCCTGTATCGAAGGGCGTGTGGAAAACGCCGGCCAGCAGGCGCAGGCTGCCACCTATGGCTCCATATTGCCGGCTGCCTGGTCGTTAATGCTGGCGTTGCGGGCGCGCGGTATCGGCTCAGCCTGGACGACTTTGCACCTGCGTTACGAGCGCGAAACCGCCGCTGTGCTGGGCATCCCGGAGACGGTGACACAGGCGGCGCTGCTGCCGGTGGCCTACTACAGCGGGCAGGACTTCAAGCCGGCGACCCGCATCACGGCGAAGGAATTTACGCACTGGAATACCTGGTGAGGGAGCAGGCGGCTCAAAACGAATGCCGAACCCCGCATGGCGTTCCGGGCGTATGCAAAGAAACAGAAACGGGACTAAAACATGCATGATATCTTGCGCGGGAGCGTAGACGCGGCGGCACAGGAATTCATGTATGAAGATCGTGATGATATCGGGGAGCCGCAATACCCAGGGGCAAACGGCGCGCGCGGCGGGCGCGCTTGTTGACGGCGCCATGAACGCCGGATGCGCTGTGGAGCAGATATTCCTGCCGGCGCTGGTCATCGAACGCTGCGTGCAGTGCGAAGACAGCGGCTGGGGAATCTGCCGCCGGGAGGGCGTGTGCATCCTGGAGGACGACTTCGCCGCTATCGTCAGCAAAATTCGCGAGGCCGACGCCGTTGTATTTGCCACGCCATCCTACTACGGCGACCTGAGCGAGTGTATGCGCGCCTTTCTGGACCGGCTCAGGCGCGTGTGCGCCGCTGCCGAAGGCCGCATCGGCATACAGGATAAACCGGCGATGGGCGTGTGCGTTGCCGGCGGTGGCGGCGGAGGTTCACTGACGTGCTGTGTCAGCCTTGACAAGGTGTTGAACGGCTGCGGTTTCGACGTGCTCGATATGGTGCCGGTAAAACGGCAGAATCTGAAAGCGAAACTGAACAATCTCCGTCTGAATGGCGCCTGGCTGGCTACCGCAGCCAAAATGAAACCGGCGTCATAATACGCCTGCATGCATCCCGTGATGACCCGCGCCCTGGCGATGAGCACTATCTCTCAGCGCGCCCTGCGCATTGGCCTATGGCACTGACTATCTTCGTCAATATCATTCTGCCTGTCTTCGCGTTGATAGGCGTCGGTGTGCTGCTGGATCGCTTCTTCCAGCTTGATCTGCCCACACTCTCGAAGTTGAATTTCTATGTGTTCGTGCCGGCGCTGATTTTCATCAAGACGCTGGATGCAAAGCTGTCGCCGGCCCTGTTCGGAACCGTGGCGCTGTTCACCGCAGTGCACATGACGCTGGCATTTGCGGCAAGCTGGGCGTTGTTCAAGCTTCCGCCTTTCCGGCGCGATCGCCCCGTGCTCACACTGGCGGCGGTGCTGGGTAACGCCGGCAACTATGGTATCCCGCTGGCGACGCTGGCATTCGGTGCGGTGGGCGCCAGCGCGATGGCCATCGTCGTGCTGGTGACGAACTTCGCCACATATACAGTGGGGTTGATGATCATGGACTCGGGGCGCTCGCACTGGCTCGAAGCGTTGAGAGGCCTGCTCCGCATCCCGGTGATCTGGGCTACGGCAGCCGCGCTGGCGGTGCTGGCTTTCAAGGTCGAAGTGCCGCTGCCTTTACGCCAACCCCTGACCTACCTGTCCGATGGTCTGATCCCGGTGGCTCTGATTACGCTGGGCATCCAACTGGCGCGCAGCCGGCTGGGTGCGCGTATGAAGACCGTCGCGCTCGTGACCGTTGTCAGGCTGATCCTTTCGCCGTTGCTGGCGCTGGCGCTGGCGTTGCTGTGGACGGCGGTTGCGCCGGGGTCGATGGCTCAGGTCGGCCCGACGATGGTGATTGCCGCGGGGCTTCCGGTCGCTGTCAATGTGTATATCCTGTCGCTGGAATACAGACGCAATGACGCACTGGCTTCGCAGGTAATTTTCGCCAGCACCCTGCTGAGTGCCATGACGGTGACGGTGTGGCTCATGGTCGTCAAGGGCCTGTAGCATGCATTGGAATTGCGAATGGCGGGTACACTTCGCTTATACAAAGTGACAGGAGTGGGTTATGCGCTACCGTTATCTGGGCGAAACCGGCGTGCAGGTCTCTTCGCTGTGCATGGGCACGATGACATTCGGCCGGGAGGCGGATAAGGCGACATCCGCCGCACTGTATAAACGCTGCCGCAGTTCCGGCATCAATTTCTTTGACTGTGCCGATGTATATGCTAACGGCGATTCCGAGCGCATCCTGGGCGGTTTGATCGCGGGTAATCGCGATGAAGTGATCATCACCAGCAAAGTGTTCGGGCAGATCGGCACCGACCGCAACGCGCGCGGAAACTCGCGCCGCCACATCATGACAGCGGTGGAAGCCAGCCTGCGGCGGCTAAACACCGACCACATCGACGTGTATTTCCTGCACGGCTTTGACGCCTATACCCCGCTGGAGGAGTCGTTACGGGCGCTCGACGATCTGGTCTCGCAAGGCAAGGTGCTGTATCCCGGCGCGAGCAATTTCGCCGCGTGGCAGGTGATGAAAGCGCTGGGGCTATCCACAAGGGAAGGTTGGAGTCGCTTCAAAGTCATCCAGCCGATGTACAACCTGGTCAAGCGCCAGGCAGAGGTCGAGTTGCTGCCGCTGGCACAATCGGAACGCCTGGGTGTCATATCGTACAGCCCGCTGGGTGGCGGGCTGCTGACTGGCAAGTACAAGCCCGATGCGCCGCCGGTTGGGCGCATCGCGGAGAACCAGAACTACGCCAGACGGTATGGCGACGATTGGATGCATCAGGCGGCGCTGGATTTTGCCGGCCTGGCGAACGCGCATGGGCTGAAACCTGCCGCACTCGCTGTCGCCTGGGTAGCCGTCCACCCCGGCATCACCGCGCCAATCATTGGCGCGCGCAACCTGGAGCAGTTGGAAGAGTCACTGGGC
>JAKALH010000189.1 GCA_021813225.1 Chloroflexota bacterium | reverse complement strand
GTATCGCGCAGTCAGCCGGATCGTCGAGTTGGGTAAGTATCCCGCTAAAGTCGTCGCCACTCTCGACCGCGCCGAAGCGCTGCAGGGCGCTGATATCGTCCTGGTCACCATTCTCGCCAGCAGCATCGACGTATGGCAGCATGACATCGAAATCCCCAAGAAATATGGCGTCGATACCAACATCGGCGACACGCGCGGTCCCTCCGGCATATTCCGGGCGCTGCGCACAATCCCGGTCATGCTGGGAATCGCACACGATATGGAGCGCCTGTGTCCCGGAGCGGTCATGCTGAATTACACCAACCCGATGGTCATGCTGTGCCGCGCCATGCAGCGCGAGACGAAGATTACGCTGACAGGCCTGTGCCATAGCGTGCAGGGAACGGCGGAGATGCTGGCGCGTTGGATCGGCGCGCCAATGAACGAGATCACCTATACCTGCGCCGGTATCAATCATATGTCGTGGTATCTGAAGTACGAATGGAACGGAGTGGACGCCTACCCTTTGATTCGCAAAGCCATCATGGAACGCGAGGAGATATACAACGAGGAACAGGTGCGCAACGAGATGTTTCTGAATCTCGATTACTACGTCACCGAGTCCAGCGGCCACAACTCGGAGTACAACCCCTGGTTCCGCAAGCGCCCCGACCTGATCGAAAAGTACTGCACCCACGGCACCGGCTGGAACCCGGGAGAATATGCCTATGTGTTGAAAGCCTATCGCAAACGCGAAAACAACTGGCGCGAAGATGCGCGGCAGTGGTTCGCCAAGGAAACGCCGATCTCGCTGGAGCGCGGGCATGAGTACGCAGCGTATATCATCAATGCATTGCAGGGCGGCGAACCGTTCACCTTTAACGGCAATGTCGCCAATACGGGGCTGGTCACCAACCTGCCTCAGAATGCCTGCGTCGAGATCCCTGTCTGGGTCAGCAAAAAGGGGTTTGAAGCAGCCTACGTCGGCGCTTTACCGCCGCAATGCGCGGCGTTGACTTCGTTGAGTTCGCAGATTGAAGAGATGGCGGTTGAGGCGTGCCTGACCGGCAATCCGCGTCTGGTTTACCAGGCCATCGCCTACGATCCCCTGACGGCTGCCGTGTTATCTCTGGCTGAGATCAAGCAGATGGTCAACGAACTATTCCAGGCGAACAAGGACTACCTGCCGACTTTCAAGCATTTTGTGGCGTAATACCATGAAGAACACACCACCGAACGACTGGGAAGACTTCGATGCGCTTGACGACGACGACACCGATCTGATCGATATTCCATTGCTGCAGCCTTCGTTCTTCGAGAATGACACAGCGCGCCAGCCACAGCCCAGGTACACCATTTCGCTGCAGGTGGAACGAGACGTGCTGGCCTGGTTCCGCGCACAGGGCCAGGGTTGGGATAAACACATGGCGCTCGCTCTGCGATGGTACATGGAAAGCCGCACAGGCGGCAACCGCGACCGCCAGAAACCAGATCGGACCAACTGATAACACCCATCGGTTGAACCACCCCTGTGGTTTATTCGACGCCGTATGAGCATACTCGGTATCAGCAACGCCTTTATACGTTCGGACATTCTGCCAGCAACAGGCGCCAGCATCGCCAGCTTCGAAGCGAAAGTTGGCGATGCCTGGCTGCCGGTCATGCGTCCCACAGCATTAGAGGCAATGGCCAACCCACAGTCAGGGCAAATGTCCTCTTTCAACCTGGTCCCGTGGTCAAACCGCATCGTTGGCGCAGCGTTTGATTTTCAGGGCAAGCACTACAGACTGCGCGCAAACACCCCCCAGGGCTTCGCCATCCATGGAGACGCGCGCGAACGCACGTGGCACGTCACGAATCGGAAAGAGCAGGAAGTCACCTGCAGCCTGGATACACGCGCATTTCCCGATTTCAACTACCCCTTCCCCTTCACGGCGACAGTGCGATACGCGCTGGCTGGCCGCACGTTGATCACCATGTTTCAACTGACCAATGTCGGTGACACCGCAATGCCGGCAGGTTGGGGATTCCACCCTTACTTCAACCGCAGATTGGGCGCTCCTCTGCCGGATGATGCGCACCTGCAATTCCACGCCGAAGGTGTGTACCCGCCCCTGCCTGGTATGCAGGCTGTGAATCCACCTGCTGCAAAGATGTATCAACAGGCCGGCGACCGGTCGCCGATGGTGGATGTACCCGGCGATATGGACTTCAGTCAGCCTGCCGCGATCGGAGAACGCGATATCGATCACTGTTTTGGCGGCTGGGATGGCCGCGCTTCAATCACTTATCCACGCGCGGGCATCAGAATCGATATTGAGTGCGAGCCGGTGCTGAACCACGTCATCATCTATACGCCGCCGGGAAAGCCGTTCTTCGCGGTGGAGCCAGTGACACACGCCAATGACGCCTTCAACATGCTGACTCATGGCGCGACCGGCAGCGGGGCACGTGTGCTGCAGCCCGGCGAGCAGTTCACAGGAACCTTCCTGATACATGTCGTTATTCAGTAGCGCCGTGTAAGGCAGTCGACGCTTTACCGGGTCGCTATAAGTAAACAAGCGGGTGCATCCGATGGCGCGCTATTCCACGGACAACCACACCCTGATGCCTGAAACAAAGGAGTTTCATGTTACCCATAACCGTTGTCACTGATAGCGACGCCAGTATCCCCGCAGACCTCGCCGAACGGCACGGTATCAGGCAAATCCCGATCACGGTGCAGTTTGGTCGGCAATCGTTTGAATCGGGTGTGGATATCGATGATCACGAGTTGTTTGCACGGATTGACCGTGACGGCCGATTGCCGACTACAGCAGCACCCACAGCGGGGAAGTACGTGGATGCGTTCAAAGCAGCTCTTGCGTCCGGCTCACAGGCTGTACTATGCTTCTGCGTCAGCAGCAAGGTGAGCGCCTCGTACCAGGCTGCAGTCACCGCACGAAACATGCTGCCCGAACAGGATATCACCGTGATCGATACGAATTCGCTCAGTATGGGTCAGGGGTTTATGGCTATTGCAGCACAGGAAGCTATAGAAGCTGGCGCCACAAAAGGCGAAGCCCTGCAACAGGCACTCGATACAGGAAGACGCACGCACCTGTTCGCAGCACTTTCTACACTCAAGTACCTGGTGATGGGCGGTCGCGCCAGTCACATTACGGCTGGCGTGGCGACGGTTTTTGACATCAAACCGATCTTGACGATTCGAGAGGGAAAACTGGAGTTGCTGGAGCGTGTGCGCACGCAGAAAAAGGCATGGGCGCGGCTGGTGGAACTGGTTGTTCAGGCTGGCGCAGGCAAATCCGTCGAGAGGATGGCCGTGCTGCACGTCAATGCGCAGGCTGAAGCCAGCCGGTTACAGCAGCAGATCACTGCGGCCATAACGTGTCCGGGCGACATCATCGTCGCAGAACTGACGCCCGGCCTTTCAGTACACGCCGGCGCCGGCGTCGTCGGCGCCGTCCTCGTCAACGCAGCATAGAATAATGGCATCGGATATCTACGAACGACGCCGCGAGGGATCGTATGCCAGCAGACACATCGGCTGAAACGCCGCGTCCGATACAACAGACAACCTTGCCTGCAAGCGGCCTTGATGATGCCGAGGCTGCCTTCCTCAACTCACATCCCGAATATGCTGAAACTGCCGCGCTGGATCGATTGCGCGCCTCGGAGTATGCGCGCCTGGACAGGCTTGGACACACCTATCTCGACTACACAGGAGGCGGCTTGTATGGGACGTCACAGATTGACGCCCACATGAGTCTGTTGCGTGAGAACGTTTATGGCAATCCGCATTCCACGAATCCCACATCGCTGGCGATGACACGGCGCGTGGAATCGGCGCGCCGTTATATTCTTGAGTACTTCCAGGCATCGCCGGATGAATATCTGGTTATCTTTACAGCCAATGCCAGCGGTGCGTTAAAACTCGTCGGTGAGTCGTATCCGTTCGGGCCGGGCGGGCGTTATCTGCTTACCTTCGACAACCACAATTCTGTGAACGGCATCCGCGAATACGCCCGCGTCAGGGGAGCCGCGGTGACTTATGCGCCGGTACTGCCGCCGGATATGTACATCGATGCCGATAAACTGCTTGCGTTTCTCAAGCTGGGAACCACAGGCGGCAACAACCTGTTTGCCTATCCGGTCCAATCGAATTTCTCAGGCGTGACGCACTCTCTAGAGTGGATCGAACGGGCGCAGTCATCCGGTTGGGATGTATTGCTTGATGCAGCAGCATTCGTGCCTTCGAATCAACTCGACCTGTCGCGCTGGCATCCGGACTTTGTGGCGATGTCCTTCTACAAGATATTCGGCTATCCCACCGGCGTCGGGTGCCTGCTGGCGCGTAAGCAGGCGCTGGCCAAGCTGCATCGACCGTGGTTTGCCGGCGGCACGATCACGGTGGCTTCTGTGCGGGGGGATCGCTACTATATGCAGGAAGGCTCCGAGGCATTCGAAGATGGCACAATCAATTACCTGAATCTGCCCGCTGTCGAGATCGGGCTACGGTACATCCGGGATATAGGCATCGAAACCATCCATACCCGCGTCAAGTGCCTGACGGAATGGCTGCTGCAGGAATTGATGTCGCTTCGCCACAACACCGGCAACCCGGTAGTGCGCATCTACGGCCCGACAACTACTGTTGAGCGGGGCGGGACCGTCACTCTGAACTTCTACGATCCCGCAGGCCGGTTCGTGGATCATCGGCTGGTGGAAAGCGAGGCGAACCAGCACAATATCTCGCTGCGAACCGGCTGCTTTTGTAATCCGGGCGGCGGTGAACTGGCACTGGGCATCTCGGCTGAGGAACTCACTTCCTGCTTCGTCCGCAGCAAGGATCGCCTGACAATCGAGGAATTCAGGCGCTGTATAGACGATAAAAGTACGGGAGCCGTGCGGGTCTCAACCGGGTTGGCCTCCAATTTCGCCGATGTCTATCGCTTCATGAAATTTGCTCGGACGTTCAGGGATAGACATTACGCATGAAGTACAGCGCGCACTGCTACATCTTCACAGAACGGTGGTCCGACAGCCAGCTCGATCTGCTCGATACAGCGCACGATCTCGGACTGGACGGATTTGAGATCGCAGTGGGCGATGACGTCGCATTCGATGCGCGTCTGACGCGCCGGCGGGCAGAAAGTCTGGGACTGGAGCTTGCTATCAGCCCGGGAGGCCGCTGGCCATATGAGTGCGACCTTTCGAGTCCTGATGCCGACCACAGGCAGCGCGGGCTGGTCTGGCACAAACGTCAGGTCGATGTCGGCGCCGCGCTGGGCGTCGCAGCTTACACGGGCGCACTGTACGGTCATCCGGGCACCTTACGCTATCGTCCTCTGACTGTCAGTGAGATTCAATACACGGCAGAGGGCTTATGGAAGCTGGCGGAATATGGCCAGACCTGTGGAGTGCAGATTGTCATCGAACCGATGAGCCACTTCCGCACCCACGTCGTCAACAACGCCGAACAGGCTGTGGCACTGATTGCTGAAGCTGCACACCCCAACCTGTCGATGTTGCTTGACACCTATCACCTGATCAGCGAAGTGCGCGATTACCGCGCCCAGATCCTGGCGGCGCGCGACAGGCTCTGGGGTCTGCACGCCTGTGAGAATGATCGCGGTGTGCCTGGCTCAGGGCTGGTGCCGTGGCAGGTGATATTTCAGGCGCTGCGGGATATCGCGTTCGACGGCCACATGGTGTTCGAGTCCTACAACTCCGCGATAGGCGAACCGCCCGGTTCTTTTGCCTTCCAGCGCGGGATGATGCACAATGTCTGTAGTGATGGAAACGCATTCGTGAAAGCCGGCATGGCTTTCCTGAAAGACGGTTTACAGCAGACTACTCCAGAGTTGGCATGACCATTGCACCGGCAGGCGCATACGCCTATCGCGAGCAGCTTGCGAAACGCCTGCAACCGCGCCGGGCGGGTCGCCTGGCTGTCCGTACGACATTGCGCCACTTCGCAATGATCAACTATGCGGTGCCAATCAAGCGCCTGCGCCTGCTGATACCTGACAGCCGTTTCGAGATAGCCGCATTTTCGATTGGCGGCGAACGGATGGGGATGATCAGTGCTGTGTCTTTTGTCGATACGGATTTCCGCTTTAAGCGTCTGGCACCCTGGCTGCGCTTTCATTTTCCACAAACCAATCACAGAGCCTATGTCATCGATAA
>JAKALH010000188.1 GCA_021813225.1 Chloroflexota bacterium | reverse complement strand
TGATCAGATGCGGCTTGTGACGAGCGTCTCCGCGCCGAGGATATCCGTGATCCTGACTGCGACGGTAGCTGCCTCGGCGGAGATTGGCAGTTCGTATGCGCCGCTGACCAGATCGCGCCGGCGGCGCGGCGCGTCGCTCAGTGCGATATTCAGCACCTGCCCGTCGTAGTCGGTATCGATCATGATGCTGTCCACCGCAGCGCGCCAACCATCGGCCCCGGTCGGCGAGTGTGCCGGCGGGCGTCTGGCGGCCTGTAGTCGAACGTTGAGTTCTGTGGAGCGATAATCCCTCACGATAATATGCGCCGTCGCCTGGCCGCCTCCAGCCCTGCGCTCGATGACGACATCGGCATCCGCCTGCGCATCTGGCCCGCGGATTGCGTCAATCACGCCGGCGCGATACACGCTCACAGTCGGTTTTGGCACAGCCCGGTACAAACGCATCGCCGTGGTCTGCACCGCGATGCGATTCACATCGCAGGCGATACTGCGCCGTCCCATTTGTTGTGCCACCGCCGCCGTAGTCCCGCTGCCGGAGAAGCAGTCGAGCACCACATCGCCCGGGTCAGTGGCGACTGCGATGATGCGGCGGAGCAGCGCTTCGGTTTTTTGCGTTGGATATCCCAGGTCTTCGCCAGGGGTCGTGCCCAGGCCCGGTATGTCGTCCCACAGGTTGTCAACCGCGCGTTCCACAGCATATCTGCCGCGTGCCAGAGGTTTCAGGTAATACTTGACGGCAATGTTGCCGCCTTCGGATGCATACACGCGCCGGTGTGTTCTGTCCACGACCACTTCACCGCCATAGGGCGCATAGACACGTCCCTGCTCGTGCAACCGGCACAGGCTCTCAAAGCTGTACGCGCCGGGATCTGAAGTGCGGAAATAACCGCACGCATCGCGCATGTATGACGCCGCTGCCTCACTCTCGCTCAGAGTGATCCGCCGGCGCACCGGATTCCAGGTGGTCGGCGCCGCGCGGTTGCGGGCGAATATCTCGATATATTGCGTGCTGTACGGAAAGTAGAAAGCGTTAACCTTGGCGCCGCGCGCGGTCTGGCTGCGCCAGGAGATGGTGTTCAGATAATTCGGCGCGCCGAAGACCTCTTCCAGCAGCAGGCGCCGGTATTGCATACGGCGATAGCCGCAGTGCAGCCTTCTACTGCCGTTTTCGGCCAGCAGTTCGCGCAGCAGGATGAGCCGCTCATACATGAACTGCAAGTAGGAGTCGGCAGCCCAGGAGTCGGCATACTGCACCTGCCGGCCCAATGCGCCATCTGCGCCGTTCAGCGAGCGGCGCGAGTGCCGGCCGCGCAGCGCCACCCTGCGGAAGAAGTCATTGCCGGTGTCGAAGGGCGGGTCGATGTAGACGAGCTTGACTCGCCCGCGCCAGCCGTCCGCCAGCAGGCGGGCCAGAACAGCCTTGTTATCGCCTTGAAACAGCACGGCCGAGGCATCCGCGCAGGGAAAGTCGGCGCACAAATCAGTCACCCGGCGACGGGATGAACCGTCCGGCTGAAATGTCTCGATCAACGTGGCCGGCTCAACCGACACGCGCCGTAACGGGCGTTTACCTTCCCACGTCAGCAGCGCGCGCCCCTGTGGCGCAGGGAGTTGCAGACGGCGTGTCTTGTCCGGCATGTGCAGAGACGATGATACAACGTTACACCGATAAGTAACCGATAACCGCATTTGACAGTTGGCGCCGGGCGTGGTATTAGTTGTTCGCCATGATATGCACATGGACTGCACGCATAGAGAAGCGCAAGGGCAACAAGCCGGACGACAGGTTGTCTGGTTAGCTCTGTGCATCATGTGCGATATGATTGACAAGCTCCCAGGCGCATCAAGTCCGGGAGCTTTTATTTTGCATCGGCAGGGTTGTTCAAGAGGAGTACATCAGGATATGATCACAGCAGAGTGTTCGGAATGCGGCGGCGCTGTTTCTTTCAAGAGCGCCCCGATTCTGCATGAACTGATTCGCTGCCCGGAGTGCGGCGCTGAGCTGGAAGTCGTCACACTGGAACCGGTCACGATGGCGCCTGCGCCGACGGAAGAGGAAGACTGGGGCGAATGATGAAGGCGGCCATCATCTGTTCCCTCGTGCGCCCAGAGGAGAAGATGCTCATCGAGGCGTTCGCGAAACGCGGCGTGCCGTGCGAGGTCGTGGACGACCGCGGCATCCGCTTCGACCTGCATGCGCTGGAAGCATGGAAACAGTACGACGTCGTCGTGGAACGCTGCGTGTCGCAAAGCCGCGCGCGGTACATCCTGCGCGCGCTGAAGCTGGCCGGCGTCAAGACGGTGAACACCTATGACGTGGTGGAGAACTGCGGCGATAAATTCGTCACATCGCAACTGCTGGTGCAGAATCACATTCCCACCCCGCGCACCAGACTGGCGTTCACGCCCGAATCCGCGCTGCAGGCTATCGAGGAGATGGGCTACCCCTGTGTGCTGAAGCCCGTGGTCGGCTCGTGGGGCCGCATGGTGACGCGCATCAACGACCGCGACGCCGCAGAGGGTATGCTGGAGCTGCGCGATGTGCTGGGCGGCTATGAGCAGCACATCTATTACGTGCAGGAATACATTAACAAGCCCAGCCGCGATATCCGCGCCTTCGTCGCCGGCGACAGGACGATCGCAGCCATTTACCGCTCCTCCGAGCACTGGATTACGAATACCGCGCGCGGCGGGAAAGCGGCCAACTGCCCGGTGACGCCGGAACTCGATGCGTTGTGCGCGGCCGGCGCGCGCGCGGTCGGCGGCGGCATCGTCGCCGTCGATGTTCTGGAAGATGCCGGGCGCGGGCTGCTGATCAACGAGATCAACCATACGATGGAATTCCGCAACAGCGTGACGCCGACGGGCGTGGACATCCCCGGCGCCATCGTCGATTATGCGGCGAAAGCGGCAGGCAACCGATGACGAAACTGTCCTGTACCATCGTGGGCGGCACCGGCTATACCGGCGGTGAGCTGCTGCGCATCCTGAACACGCATCCGGATGCCTGTGTGACACAGGTAACATCGCGTTCACGCATGGGCGAGTATGCGCATACGGTGCATCCGAACCTGCGCAGTACGCCCGCAGGCAATCTGCAGTTCGTCCGTCCGGACGATGTCGCCAGGAGTGATGTGGCGTTCCTGTGTCTCCCACACGGCGAAGCGTCAACACAGATTGAACGCTGGGCCGGCCTGGCCGACACTGTCATCGACCTGAGCGCCGATTTCCGCCTGCGCGACCACGCTGCCTATTCGCGCTGGTACGGCAGCGCGCACCCGGCACCCCAATGGCTGGACAAGTTTGTGTACGGACTGCCTGAACTGACCCGCCAGCAACTGAAAGGCGCGCGCTATGCCAGCGGCGTCGGCTGCAACGCGACGGCTACCAACCTGGCCCTGATGCCGCTGGTGAAAGCCGGCCTGCTGGACACCCGTATGCCCATCATCAGCGACGCCAAGGTGGGCAGCAGCGAAGCCGGCGCAGAGGCCACCGATGCATCACACCACCCCGAACGCAGCGGCGCGGTGCGCTCGTATGCGCCGGCCGGGCATCGCCATGCCGCCGAGGTGGAGCAGATGATCGGTATGCTGGGCGGCGCCGCAGCGCCGCTGCACATGTCGGCCACATCCATCGAAATGGTGCGCGGCGTGCTGGCCACGGTGCACTGCTTTGTCAAAGAGCCGGTACAGGATAAAGCGCTGTGGAAGGCCTTCCGCGACTGCTATCAGGGCGAACCGTTTGTGCGTATCGTCAAGTCCAGCACCGGGATCTACCGTGCGCCGGAGCCGAAGATCCTTTCCGGCAGCAACTATGCGGATGTGGGATTCGCCGTCAGCAATGATGGCCGCAAGGTGACGCTGCTGTGCGCCATCGACAACCTGGTGAAAGGTGCGGCCGGGTCGGCAGTGCAATGCCTGAATGTGATGCACGGTTTCGATGAACGCGCCGGGCTGGAGTTCACCGGCCTGCATCCGTGATCGGCCGGTGATGGCGGCGCCGGGTATACCCGATCAGCCGCCTGCCTGGAAAAGACAGACAGTTGGAACAAACATGATTGTCGTCAAAGTCGGCGGTTCAGCCGGCATCAACTACGACCTGGTGTGCGACGATATCGCCGCGCTGGTCAGGGAAGGCAACCCGCTGATTCTGATACACGGCGGTTCACACGAGACCAACGTGATATCCGAGAAACTGGGGAAGCCGCCGCGCATTCTCACCTCGCCGCAGGGATATACCTCGCGCTACACCGACGCGGAGACGATGGACATCTTCGCCATGGTCTACGCCGGCAAGATGAACACACGCATCGTCGAGCGGCTGTTGAAACGCGGCATCAACGCGATAGGGCTGAGCGGGCTGGACGGGCGGCTGCTGGTCGGTCCGCGCAAGACTTCGGTGCGCGCCGTCGAAAACGGGCGCCAGATTCTCGTGCGCGATGATTACACCGGCAAGGTGGAATCGGTGAATACGGCATTGCTGGACCTGCTGCTGGGCGCCGGATACACCCCGGTGATATCGCCGCCGGCATGCAGCACACAGGGCGAGGCCATCAACGTCGACGGCGATCGCGCCGCCGCGATGATCGCGTCGGCCATCGGCGCAAAGCAACTCATCATCCTGTCCAACGTGCCGGGGCTGTTGCGCCGGTTTCCCGATGAAAGCACGCTGATCCCCGCGCTCCGCTACGCGGAACTGGAACAGGCGCTGGACTTTGCCGAAGGGCGCATGAAGAAGAAGGTGCTGGGCGCCAGCGAGGCCATCGCGGGCGGCGTCGAGCAGGTTATTTTCGCGGATGCGCGCATCGCCCAGCCGGTGCGGATGGCCGCAGCCGGCAAGGGAACCGTTATCAGCAGGTGATAGTCCGACGGCCGTCGCCTGAAAGGAAGACTTGAAATGAACATACAGGAACTTGAGCAGCAGCATACGCCCGGCATCTACCAGAAACGCGATCTGGCGATCGTGCGCGGCAAGGATGCCGTATTGTGGGACAGCGACGGCAACCCGTACATCGATTGCGCGTCCAACCAGGGTGTCAACACGCTGGGATACAGCAACGATGCCGTCGTCAAAGCCATCGCGGAGCAGGCCGCGACGCTGATCAATTGCTCGGAAATCTACTATAACGATAAGCGCGCCCAGTTTATGGACCTGCTGTACACGATTCTCCCGCAGCAACTGAAGCGCATCTTCCTGTGCAGTTCAGGCACCGAAGCCAATGAGGCGGCCCTGAAGTTCGCCCGCCTGAGCACCGGCCGTACCGATGTCGTCGCGACGGTGCGCGGATTCCACGGGCGGACGATGGGATCACTATCCGCCACCTATGAACCCAAGTATCGCGATCCGTTCAAGCCGCTGGTGCCGGGTTTCTCGCACGTGCCGTATAACAACCTCGACGCCATGCGCGAAGCCGTCACCACACAGACGGCAGCAATCATCGTCGAACCGGTCCAGGGCGAGGGCGGCGTCTATCCGGGGTCGCTCGAATACCTGCGCGGGCTGCGCGAACTGGCCAGCGAACGCGGTGCGATGCTGATCATGGATGAAGTGCAGACCGGTCTGGGCCGCACCGGAAAATGGTTCGCCTGCGAGCACAGCGGCATCGCGCCGGACCTGCTGGTGATGGGCAAGGCTATTGGCGGCGGCGTCCCGATGGGCGCGGTCGGCATCAGCGATGCCGTGAAGAACCTCGCGCCCGGCGTGCACGGCACGACATTCGGCGGCAACCCGCTGGCGTCGGCGGCCGCAATCGCCTCGTTGACCGAGATGAAGCGTCTGGATATCCCCAGGCTGGCCGCGGAGAAGGGCGCATACTTTAAGGAACGGCTGGAGGAAATCAACTCGCCGGTCATCCGCGAAGTGCGCGGCCTCGGCCTGATTCTCGGCGCTGAATTGAAGACGAAGACGACGGCTTACATCCGCGCGCTGCAGGGAGAAGGCGTACTGGCAATTCCGGCCGGCATCAACGTGCTGCGCTTCCTGCCGCCTGCCGTCATCACGTATGAGCAGATCGACACCGTCATCGAAAAGGTAGCAAAAGTGCTCGCCGTGTAAGTCTGCCCGATGATCGAATTACTCGAAGCGTGTGTGCGTATCCGCAGCCTGAGCGGCCAGGAGCAGGCCGTAGCCGAATTCCTGCGCGATCAGATGGCCGCGCGAGGCTTCGCC
>JAKALH010000187.1 GCA_021813225.1 Chloroflexota bacterium | reverse complement strand
GCAGGTGGTATACTTCCGATACTATGAGCAGCAGGTTGACTTTGGTGTTGAAGTCGATGCGCATGCCCGGCGTGAACTGACGCGCGGGCCAGTCTGCTGCTGCGGCGTATCCGCCGCTACGAATCAGTCAGCATTGGTTTCGATCTACTGCCGCTCGCGCGCACGCCGGGCGGTTTTTTTATCACCGGCGCTGGTCAGCGCGGGGCGCCGTCGATTCACACTGTTGCCACCCCGCACCTGCCGCCGGCGGCGCGTCATGACATTCATTATCAGATGGTTCAAGAGCGGAGTGAGGAAAATCGAATGGCACCGGAAAACATCTTAGTCTGCGTCGCCTGGCCGTATGCCAATGGCGACCTGCATGTGGGGCACGTGGCGGGGGCGTATCTGCCCGCCGATATTTTTGCGCGCTATCATCGTCTGAAGGGCAACCGGGTCGTCATGGTCAGCGGCAGCGACTCGCACGGCACGCCCATCGTGGTGCGCGCCGATAAAGAAGGCAAAACCCCGCGCGAGGTGTTCGAACACTTCCACGGGCGCTTCCTGGAGACGCAGAAGAACCTGGGCGTGAGCTACGACCTGTTCACGCATACCGATACGCACAACCATCGCCGCATCGGCCAGCAGATGTTCACGCGGCTGCTGCAGAACGAATACCTGTTCAAGGCGAAGCAGAAGCAACTGTATTCCGAGACGCAGGGCAAGTTCCTGCCCGACCGGCTGGTCGAAGGCACGTGCCCGCACTGCGGCTACGACAAGGCGCGCGGCGACCAGTGCGACAACTGCGGCAAGTTGCTGGACGGCACCGAGTTGATCGATCCGCGCAGCCGCATCGACGGCAGTACCCCTGTGGTACGCGAATCGGAGCATTACTTCCTCGATCTGCCGGCGCTGCGCGAACCGCTGCTGGCCTACCTGGCGGATAAGGACAGCTACTGGCGCAGCACCGTGCTGGACTTCTCGCGCAACTATGCAGCCAACGCCGAGCCGCGCGCCTTCACACGCGACCTGACCTGGGGCATCCCCATCCCGCTGTCGGACTCGGAAGGCAAGTGCATCTACGTCTGGTACGAGGCGCTGCTGGGCTACCTGACCGCCACGGTCGAGTGGGCGGATCTGGCCGGCCAGCCCGACGAGTGGAAGAAGTTCTGGTACGAGAAGGACGTGAAGATCTACAACTTCATCGGCAAGGACAATATCCTGTTCCATACGGTGTTGTGGCAGGCCGTGCTGCTGGGCATGGAGCGGCTGGGCCAGCCCTGGGACGGCGCGGACTCGGACAAGGAGTTCAATTTACCTTACGACGTGCCGGCCAACCAGTACGTGAACCTGGGCGGGCAGAAGTTCTCCAAGAGCCTGGGCGTCTCGCTCGACGTGCTCGACCTGACGGCCAAATACGGCGCCGACCCGGTGCGGTACTACCTCACCAGCATTATGCCGGAAGCCAAAGACAGCGAGTGGAACTGGAACGACTTCGTATTGCGCAACAACAGCGAACTGCTGGCCAAGTGGGGCAACCTGGTGCAGCGCACGCTCTCGCAGATCTGGAAAAACTTCGACCAGCGCATCCCGACGCCGGGCGAACTGAGCGAGGCCGACCAGGCGTTGATCGCGCAGAGCGAGGCGGCTTTCGAGACTATCGGCGCGACGTTGAACGCCGTGCACCTGCGCGACGCGCTGAACAGCGCGATCGAACTGGCCACGGCCACCAACCAGTACCTCGACCGCGAAGCGCCCTGGAAGACCATCAAGACCGACCACGCGCGCGCGGGCACGCAACTGTACGTGGCGGCGCGCGTCATCGATTCGCTGTCGGTGCTGCTGTCGCCGTTCATCCCATTCACCTGCGAAGCCGTGCGCCGGCAACTGGGTTACACCGGCGCGCTGTACGGCGAGCAGTATATGGAGCAGGTCGGCGCAGCCGACGACCGCCACGACGTGCTGCGCTACGACGCCGGCGCCGCGCGCGGCGAGTGGAAGCCCAGCGCCCTGCAGCCCGGCCAGCCGCTGGGCGGCGAGCCGAAGGGGCTGGTCGCGAAGATTGAACTGGCGTAATCGGCCAGTCTGACTTCCGCGCGGAAGTCAGACTGGTTCGTTCTTACAGCGCCCGCCAGATGGTCGCGCCGATGTAGCGGTCGGGGCTGCTGGCGGCGTCGTTGAAGTAGTAGACGGTGACGATGCTGCCGTCGGCGCGGCAGACGCTGCGGGTGTAACCGATGTCGCCGTTCGCCCCGTCGTCGCGCAGAACCAGTTCATCCCCCCACGAGATTCCTTCATCTGCGCTGAGCCGCGCGCAGATGCGGTACGGCATCGCGCGCACGCCGTAGGTCAGGCACAGCCGGCCGTCGCGCAGGCGGAGCAATGCAGGCGGGTTGCTGGTCGGCAGCGATGGCACCGGGGCAGTTGCGGGCTGCCAGGTCATTCCGTCGTCGTGCGAACGCCACGCGGCGATGCTGCTGTGCGATGAATCGGCCTGTACGCGCACCGCCGCCAGAAGATGCCCCGCCGACAGGCGCAGCGAGGCCGGCATGATGGCAAAGCCCTCCTGCGGCTCCGGGCCGATCCACGACTGCAACTGCCAGGTTTTCCCGCCGTCGCGCGTGCGCGCGCACAACGGGCGGCCTTCGCGCCCGTTGCTCTTGGCCGCCGTCAGGAACAGGGTGCAGTCGTTCGCGCCGTTGACCAGGTAGTCGGTGCGCGCGGCGATGCCGCGGGCGCCCATATCCGGCAGGCGATACGGCCCGCCCCATGCGCGTCCGCGGTCATGGGATATCCAGAAGCGCGACGGGCCGGTGTGAAAACTGGCGTGGCTGAACGTCATGGCGAAATCGGGATGCGCAAAGTCGATTCCGCCAGGGCAGGCCGCCGCACCGAGGTGCGGGTTGGGGCGGCCGGCCGGGTTGCCCGCATCGACCAGATTATCCAGCGCTTCGGGCAGCGTATCCTCAAGCGCCCATGTCTCGCCGCCGTCGCGGCTGCGCGCGAAGACCTTGCGGATGGGTTGGTCCCAGTCGATGGTGTGGCCGCGCTGGTCTTTGTACGCGCCGACCTGAAAGCCGGCCAGGATTTCATCGCCCCACGCCCAGATGCCGTGGTTGGCCGGCCAGCCGCCGTAGCGGCCCGGCTGATAGAAGACCTGCACGTGCCTGAGCACATCAATCGTTGTTGTTGAGCGTGGCATGTGCGGGATTATCTCAGACCGCGGCATGCGGCGCGCTGAGACAGGCAGGGTGTGATAACGTTCAGAGTCATGTACATACCCGCTTCCTTCTCCGAGCGCGATGCTGCGACGCTGTATGCGTTCATGCGCGTGCACAATTTCGCCGCGCTGGTCACAGCGTCCGAGACCTTGATGGCCACGCATGTCCCCTTCCTGATCGATGCCGAGCGCGGCGTATTGCGCGCGCATCTCGCCCGCGCCAACCCGCAATGGAAGCACTTCGACGGGCGCGAGGCGCTGGTCATCTTTCAGGGGCCGCACGCCTACATCTCGCCAACCTGGTACGAGGTGCATCCCAGCGTTCCCACGTGGAACTACACCGCCGTGCATGTGTACGGCGCGCCGCGCATCGTTGCCGATGACGCGCTGCTGCGCCAGATGCTGCGCGAACTGGTGGAGCAGCACGAGCGCGGGCGCAACCCGGAGTGGAAGATGGAACTGCCCGAGGATTACCTGCGCGGCATGTTGAAAGCCGTGGTGGGATTCGAACTGCCTGTCGCGCGCATCGAGGGGAAGTACAAGCTCAGCCAGAACCGCAGCGACACCGACGTGGATGGCGTCATCGCCGCGCTGGCAGGCAGCCTCGCTGCCGCCGATCGCGAAGTTGGCGCGCTGATGGCAGGCCGGCGTGCCGCGCCGAAATGACATCGCCCTGCCTTCGTTAGCCTGTTCATCGTGCGCTTTCTTCGCTGCTGCGCCGGAGTGCGCGAGCGATCCGTCTCTCGCTAAACATGGCTGTTCTCCTGCCAGTGCGCACCGACCTGCCAGCGCGGCGCAAGTCCTGGCAGGATGGTCTGACGCAATATGGGCGGATGAGGAGGCGGGGGTATAAAAAACGTGAGCGGCGCCAGTGCGGCGCCGCTCACAGGCTGTCGGACACGCGGGCGGTCGAGTACCCGTCCATCGCGTTATTTCCCGCTGACGGCATGAACGCGCGCGGGGCGTGCGACCGGTTGCGCCGTGCGGATGCTGTGCAGCGCGTTCTGCAGCCACTGCACCAGGCTGATTCGCCGGGCGGGGGGTATGGTCTGCGGGGCATTGAACTGCGCGTTGTATTCCTGATACTTCAACCGGCTCAGGTCGTATATCATTTCGTTAAACATGACAGGTCTCCTTTTTAAGTTTCTCTTGTTTCATCTTTTATCGATGACCAATATAGCGGGACCGGCCCGCGAAAAGTTGACCAATTCTTCCTGCCAGGTTTCCAGCGGAACGCGGAATCTGCCAAACTTGCCAACGCTTCCGGCGCGTGAGATGCAAAAAGGAGCGCATTGACGCGCTCCTTTTTGCCTGATGTACTGAATCGGGCCGGCTTCCGGTTATTCCGCGGTGGCGCCGCGGCGGGCGACCGGCTGTATGTTCGATCCGACGCCGCCGGAAACACGCGCGCTCAGGCTGCCGCGCAAAGCCGCGACCAAGCGGTTCAGCAGGCTCGGCCCATGCCCGGCGGCGGCCATTTCGGCATGCGGCTTCAGAGCGATCTGCTGCCTGCGCCATGCGGCGGCGCCCAGCTCGGACGCCGGCATGTTCAGTTCGCGGCAACTCTCGCTCCAGTTACGATAATCCGGCTGATTATTGTTGTAGTTTCTGGACATTGTATCTTCCCCTTGCCCGGCGCCCTCTTCGTCCTGAGTTCGCTTTATTTGCTCGTTCATCGTGCATGAGCATGCCGGGGACAGCGCCAGCCGGCATGCGTCGTTGCTGTAACATCGGCGCGGACTTTTGGCGGAGAATCGAGCGGGGCTTTCTACCGCGGGTGCGGTAAAAAAATAGTAATGGGGCGGGTGACAACACCCGCCCCATCTGGTGTCTGATGTCGTGATCAGGCAGCCGCCGGTTTACCTGGCGACTGCACCGGTCTGAGCCTGTTGCCCCTTCAGGGCAGCCTTCTGCCTGTCTGCGCGTTCGTCACGGGAACGGCGCAGCGCAGCGATCAACCGCTGCAGGACGTTCGGCCGCGGCTCTATCACTTCGAGCGGCGCGTGCAGGTGCTTAAACTGCTCGTTCCACTCACGATAAGCCAGCCGGCTCAAATCGTACTCATTACCCATTGTCATTGTTCACCTCCGTGAAACTTGTTCTGTCGTCGCTGGCATAGCCTGGCGACTCCATTCAACCTCCATATTTATGGTTGGTTCACTATTCTTCATAGTTACATCACTTATACGCCCTTCGGGTGCGGAAAAGTGGACATATCTTGCCCGCCGGCTTACCAGCGGCGGGCGCAGCTTACCAAACTTACCAAACATTGCGGTTATGTTTCGGGGAAGCCGCTTGGTGGTATATGTTGCCGGACGCACAATCAGTCTGCGACGATGACGTGCCGCATGATGCGCCGGCCGTTTGTACCCGTCCCGGCGTCAATAAAGCCCGCCTTACGGAAAGCTGAGACGGTGCCCATATAGCGGTAACTGGTCGCGGGCTTGCCGTGCCGCGATTCGACCGGGTAGCCTTCGACGATTCGTGCGCCCTGCGAACGGGCATACCCCACGGCAGCCTGCAGCAGCTTCAACGACGCGCCGCCGCGCGCATCACGCCGGACGAAGAAACACACCACCGACCACACCGGCTGGTCATCCAGTCTCCGCAACGTGGTCGAACGCTCCAGCCGCGCATAAGTTTCGCGCGGGGCGACGGAACACCAGCCCGCCGGCTCGCCCGCGACATAGCCCAGGATGCCGGCCGGCGCGCCGGCGCGCACGATGGTTTCCAGCGCCTGTCTGCGCCCCGTGCTGTCCAGCGCCGCATAAGCGCTGCTGGTCATGCGCCAGCTCATGCACCAGCAGTAGCCGGGGTTGCCGTGCTGGGCGAACAGGCGCACCAGATCGGGCCAGCGTTCGGCGGTCAGCGGGTGAAATTCCCAGATTTGTTCCTGCGGCGGCATAGACATGCTCCTCGCCATCCATGATAATGGACAGCGCGCGAGAGGATGTACCAGTGACGAATCCGGCAGGCCAACCCACTCCCAACC
>JAKALH010000186.1 GCA_021813225.1 Chloroflexota bacterium | reverse complement strand
CCGATCTAGCGGCACGCTGGACATCAGGTCCAGCATCAGCCCGCCGCCAAGCGCCCAGGCAAAGCCATCGCCTCCCCGCAGGGCTGCCCATACCGCAGAGACAATCAGGATCAGGTTGGGCCGGATGCTGTTGCCTAGGGCTGCGGGAAGCAGGCTGGCCTCAGTCAGTGCCAGTATCAGTAACAACACAATGGATAGGACGTACCATCGCATGGGCGATACCTGAATGTTACTTATACTGCATTTTATGGTGCTGGCGCAGCCTGAGTAGAGGTTATGACCAGCACCACATCCAGTCTATTAAAGTCGACTGCTGGTCTGACTGTCGCTTCCTTGAACAGTTGTGCATCTGAACTGATGATTTTATCTACCTGCCCGACGGTGAGCAAGCGGGGGAGTTTTCCTCCCAGGCCACTGGTGATTATCAAGTCGCCGGCCTTAACGTCGTCTGTCTGCGGCACATTGATGAGGTGCAGGCTGCCGTCTGTCTGTCCAGCCACGACCCCCGTCGAACGCGAGTCTACCAGCAATACGTTGACGAAGGAGTTGGCGTCGATCAGCAACTGCACCTGCGAAGTAGTTTCGCTGACCTGGCCGACGCGACCTACCAGCGCGAATCCCCCGGCGACAACCGGCATATCGACAGCGATGCCGTTGCGCCGACCGGCATTAATCGTAATGTAACGTCCGTATGGGCTGGGATCGCCGCCTACCACTTCGGCGCATACGCCGCTGTTGCCGGTCACCGGTTGTGCAGGATTGCAATTAGGATTGCCGATGCCGATGACATCGGCGCCCACAACGCGGTAGGCCGGGTTATCCTTGGCGAACTGCATGAGGTCGCGGTACTGCTTGATTTCAGCCTGAAACTCGCGCAGGCGCACATTCTCACTACTCAGGGCGTTAACCTGGGCCTGCAGTGTCAACACCTTCTGCTGCAGGTCACTGACGCTGCCGGATGAAGTAAAGAATGAGTTAATGCCCCGACCGAGCGAGCTGAAAACCTGCTGCAGCGGCGAAAGGATGATCGAGAAGGGCCCTTCTGCAATATGGGTGGACTGCGAACTCAGATTGATGGCCAGCAGGATCGCTGCCACCACGATCAGCACTGGCACAATCAGCGATCGAGAGGGTGAGCGGTTCATCCGGTTAGCGCCAGCGTTCCAATAGGCGTGCAGTCAGGCAGAGAAAGCACGAACAGCGGCTGGCGTGATACGCCTAGGCGACGCGCCTGCCCGGCAGCATGGTCGTCGTTCGCGAAGTGCTGCCGCGTTCGAGTCCAACCAGAACATCTCGCAGGGTGTCCAGATTCTGAAGTACGCCCTCCGCGCCGCGGGCAACGCATGTCAATGCGTCTTCAGCCAGCCAGGTATGAATATTCGTCTCATCGGCCACACGCTCGACCAGACCCTGCAGCAGCGATCCGCCGCCTGCCATGGATATGCCCGTTTCCATCAGGTCTGCTACCAGTTCGGGAGGGGTTTCGTCGATGGTTGCGCGTATTGTCTCTACAATCGTATTGACGGAGTTGCTCAACGCCTCGCGTACCTCAATGGAGGAAATCTCTACTGCTTCCGGCAGGCCGGTTACCAGGTTGCGCCCGCGTAAAGTCATCGTCTTTTCTTCCGGAAGCGGGAAGGCCGAGCCAATGGCGATCTTGATCTTCTCCGCCATACGTTCGCCGATCAGCAGGTTGTATTTCTGGCGCGCATAGTTGATGATATCTTCATCCATCTCGTCGCCCGCTACACGCAAAGATCGGCTGACGACGATTCCGCCCAAGGCGAATACGGCGACTTCCGTAGTGCCGCCGCCGATATCTACCACCAGACTGCCGTGGGCCTCAGTCACAGGCAGGCCGGCGCCGATGCCGGCTGCCATAGGCTCCTCGATCAGATACACTTCGCGTGCGCCTGCCGACATGGCAGCATCGTATACCGCGCGTTTCTCGACCTCGGTGACGCCAGCAGGAATGCCGATTACCACGCGCGGACGCGGAATATTGAACAGACTGCGGCTGTGCGCCTTGCGTATAAAGTAATCCAGCATGGCTTCGGTGATCTCGAAATCGGAGATGACACCGTCGCGCAACGGGCGTATCGCGACGATCTTCGCCGGCGTGCGCCCAACCATTTCTTTGGCCTCAGCTCCTACCGCCAGAACCTGCTTGGTCTTGCGGTTAACGGCAACCCAGGAAGGCTCGTTTATGACGATGCCTCTTCCGCGCACTGCAACCAGGGTGTTTGCCGTGCCCAGGTCAATGCCCAGGTCCAGGGAGAATAGCCCTAAGAACTGGTCGATGATACTTGGCATTTATTTCATCCTCGCACTAATTGGTTTATTATAGACCAACCTGTATATGGCTGACAACGCAGGTGATTTAACGCAAATCAGCGTATCCAATGCACACCTGGCAAGTCATTCCTGCTGCATATATCGGAGAAGGACACTATGTTAGATACAAGCCGGATTGCATTTATCGGCGGCGGCGTCATGTGTGAGGCGATCCTCAGCCGGCTGCTGAAAGGGTCAAGCCTGAGCGCCGATGCGATTTCAGTTGCGGAGCCTATTGCTGCCAGGCGCGAACAATTGGCTGGCAAGTACGCTGTACATGTAACAAGCGATAATGCTGCCGCGGCTGAGCAAGCAACGATAGTGGTCCTTTCGGTCAAACCGCAAATCATGTCGTTGGCAATGGAAAGTATCAAGGCGGGTCTGGCGCAGACGGCGCTGGTCATTTCCATCGCCGCCGGTGTCGCCATCCGATCGATTCAAAACGTGCTCGGTAGTCAGCAGCCTGTGGTGCGTGTGATGCCTAACACTCCGGCGCAGATTGGCGAAGGTTTGTCGGTTTGGACCACTACAGCGCAGGTCAGTGTTGCCCAAAAAGAGCAGGCGCGATCGATCCTTCAGGCAATGGGCCGCGAAGTCTATGTGGAGAATGAGCACTACCTTGATATGGCAACGGCGCTCAGCGGCAGCGGCCCAGCCTATGTCTTTCTATTTATGGAAGCATTGATTGACGCAGGTGTGCAACTCGGTTTCTCGCGGCCGGTCGCGCAACAACTGGTTGAGCAGACGCTTAAAGGGAGTGTGGATTTTGCCATTGCCAGCGGACGGCATGTCGCCGAGTTGCGCAACCAGGTCACATCGCCCGGCGGCACAACAGCCGCCGGATTGTACGAGTTGGAGAGCGGACGACTGCGCACGACAATTGCCGACGCTGTCCGGGCTGCTTATCGTCGCAGCATTGAGCTGGGTAAAAGCGAATAGAGACTGCCCGGCGGCGAAATAGCTGCAAACATTTGACTCAGGCAGCCGTATCGAGTATATTTGGGAAACTGGCTGCCTTAGCTCAATCGGCAGAGCAATCGCTTCGTAAGTGATAGGTTTCGGGTTCGACTCCCGAAGGCAGCTTGACCTCCTGTATCACCTCGTTCCGTCAACAGATTTACCGTTGTTCGTGCGCGGCATTATCGTCCCAGGGAAAGTATGTAATCCACCAGCGCATTCAGTTCATCAGGACGGATGATATCCTTATAGTTTGTCGGCATGGTGCCTTTGACGCATGGGCCTTGCGGGCACGTGGGGTAGGTGTATGCGTCAGGCTGCATGATTGACTCGATGACAAATTCACGCGGGGTTTTCGCTTTACCGCCGCTTTTCCTGTACTCCGGGGATTTCAGGATGTCATTGACCAGTTGATATGCATGGTCCAGCGACGGCGCAGCCAGCGCCTGGTCGGACAGCCCTTTGACTTCATGACAGGCGACACAGCCGATTCGAACGAATGCCGCTTTGCCCGCTGCGATGACCTCCGGCCTCGGAGTTGGCTCTGAGGTGGCAGTAGGCGGCGGCGGTGTGGGCGTAGCTGTTGGCGGAATGCTGGGGGCGCCGCATGCCGCTAACAGTCCAACCGCGCACAGGGTTGCGACTATGACTGCCTTTGAGGGTGAGAACGATGGTAGTTGCATTGACTTACTCCATACCTAAACTGCGAAGACGGAACAAGAGGGTATCTTGAGTGAATACCCTGTCACGGCTGCTGCCTGACGGGTACAGTTAGCGCCAGCACCTTCCCGGATTGAAAGGTCAGACTCATGGTAATGCTATCGCCAGCTTTGAGGTCGTGGCGCAGACTCATCATCATAATGTGATAGCCGCCGGGTTTCAATGCGACGCTGCCGTTTGCCGGAACCTCAAGCCCGCCCTGTACCGGCTGCATGCCCATCATTCCGCCGCCCATGTCTTTCGTTACATGCACCTCACTCAATCCGGCGACGCTGCTGTCTACTCTTACGAGTCTGTCCGGCGCGTTGCCCTTATTCGTGAGTGTCATATAGGCTGCGGTAACAGGGCCGGTGGCGCTGGATGTGTGCTGTGACATCGTATCGCTCGTGCCCGCCTGCGGTGTCACGTGTGACGACGATTCAGCGGTGACACCGCTGACGGGGCGTACCCAGGCATCGGTCACGCTGATGTCGCTGCCCTGTGTGCCGCCGCAGGCTGCCAGGCTGATCAGTATGAAGATCGCTGAAACTACTCTCGGTGTGTTCGCCATACTAATGCCACATTGTATTTGTGTGCGTCAAATAGCGCCACTCGCCAATGAGTGCGACCTGAATGACATCGAGCCATTGTCGATGGCCGTACTGATACCGGCGATGGATAGATCCGATCGGTCCATGGCGGCCAGCTCACTGAAGTTACGGGTATAGCGGGTTAAGCATGTGTGTTTGTGCGTGCGTTTACTTCGGTGATAATTACCGCATGGCAAAACAACGATGGCAGCATATTAAGGGTCCTGACACCATATTTTCTATTGCGCGCGCCGGCGAACTGGGCTGGATGATAGGAACTGATGAAGGGGTGTGGAAACTCGTGGATGGGAAGTGCAGTATCGTCGCAGAAGCCTTGCGCCCGGCACCGATTACCGCCGTTGCGGTATCGCCCGATTTTCCGCGGCATCCACTGGCTTATTGTGGCGCAACCGATGGCATTGCCATGTCGGCCGATGAAGGTCTGACGTGGCAGGGCACGCAACTGCCACAGTTGTCGCAGATTTCCCAGATAGTACTGTCGCCGTCATTTACCATTGATCGGACCGCCTTCGCGGTGACGATGCAGGACGGCATATTGACTTCCGTCGACTATGGCGCCAGTTGGACACAATCCAATCTGGGTTTACTGGACCACGAGACTGTTGCGCTTGCGGTGTCGCCGACGTTTGCGACCGATAGCCTGGTTATCGCATCGACTGTGCATGGCGTTTTCCGCAGTGCCAGCGGCGGTCGAGCCTGGCGTGAACTGCAGTTTCCCTCTGGGGCGAATCCTGTTTCCTCGCTCGCCTTTGCGGGTCAACTGCTGTTGGCTGGCAGTGAGACACAGGGGCTGTACTACTCGGTGGACGCTGGTAACACCTGGACGAAGCGTTCGTCGTTCAAATCCGGGCAGATCAGCGCTGTGGCGGCGTCGCTGGATGGGACAACTGTTGCTGTCGCAACACCTGCGGTTGTTGCGTCTTCGTCCGATCAGGGCCTTAATTGGCAACGCGCAGAGGGGCGTCCGCCGCACGCAATCATGTGTCTGGCCGTAGACAACAGGGGCGCGCTGCTTGTCGGAACGCAGGGCGAGGGCCTGTGGTTATACCAGTAATGTGATCTTTTTGTCCGGGTGACTGATATCGCTGCCAGCCAGTTCGACGGTCTTCGTCGGACTGGCCGGTAACTTCATTCTGAAGCTGGCGCTCCGGCGGGCACGATGGTCTGCAGCTCGATCGCCGGTGTTCCATCGCGTTCAACCCACACGCCGCACTTGTCCCCCGTTTCGCTGGAGCCAAACTCGACTTCCGTGCCGTCCATGCGCAAAACCGGGTGGTACCACTGATGCACCTGTCTCGCCTCACCCTCGATATAGTGGCCGATCAATGCCCTGCGGAAACGGTCGCTGGAGCGGTTAGGCAGGCTGCCATGCACCAGCGAGCCGTTGAAGAATAAAACATCGCCAGCATCCATCACAATCGGCAGCGATTTCTGTCCTGCGGGTATGGGCACGGTGATGTCGGTAAAGCTCTGCGTGGTATCGGCCTTCGTCGTGCATAGAATCGGCCAGTTCTGGCTTCCCGGCACGACTTCGAGGCATCCGTTCTCCTCGTCGCACGGGTCCGCAGCCATCCAGGCCGCCATGCATGTTCCGG
>JAKALH010000185.1 GCA_021813225.1 Chloroflexota bacterium | reverse complement strand
GCACCAGCGTTTGCGCATGGTCGGGGCGACGGCGCGGCAGGCCGGAGACGACCATGTAGCTGTCGCCAATTGTCCGGATCTTTTCCGCCTCGTATTTGTCCAACAGGGAGTCGAAGAAGGAGAAGATCTCGTTGAGCAACCCGACCAGTTGTTCCGGGGCTAACTCGGCGGAAAGCGGGGTGAAGCCCACCATGTCGGCAAACAGGACGCTGGCGCCGGCATAGTAATCAGCAATGGCGCGCTGCTCATTCTTCAGGACCGCGGCAATTTCTTTCGGCAGGATGTTGAGAAGCAGCGTCTCCGACTTGGCTCGCTCATGCTGCAATAGTTCGAACAGCCGGTCCTTCTGCGTGACGAAATAGACAAGCAGGGCGATGACAATGCTGGACACGGTGCCGATGTTCAGGACGAAAAAGATTGTAACCAGACTGGAGGGAAGGGATGATGTGACCAACGGGTGAGATTCAAGAAATCCACTGATGACGACGAAGCCCAGAAAGGCGGCCAGCCAGCGCAGGGCGCGGCCGGGTCTATCAAACATGAGTGCTCCCAAAGGGGAAATGAGTGACCACAAGATGACAGCGCTTGACTGGACGAAACCGCCCAGCGCAATCATGAGCAAAAAGGGGAGCAGCAGTATGAGCAGAAGCTGGCTAAAGAGGAAGAGGTCGGATCGGCGCGTCAGGTGGAAGACAATCACGCTGAGGAAGGAGACGATGGCATAGGAGAACGGGATGGCGCCGGCGAGGAGATAGCCGAACAGGAAGTAGAGAATGCCCCACAAGGCGCCGGCGACAATGAACATGAACGATCCGAGAACCAGCGTCGATTTCTGCAGCCGCACCTCGTCGCTGTCAGTGGGATTAACGCCGACACGGGCTACCAACGGCAGTGCTTGCCGGATCACATTCTGGATCACCGGCCGCCTCCTTCTGTACTACGCAGCCGGTTCGAGCAGGCCGTTCACAATCTGTTCCCATTCATCGGCCAGGTCGCCGGATGCCGCCGGTTTTCCGGCGCGCCGGTACCAATAGGCGGCGTTCGATTGATCGCCTTCTTTGCGATGCAGATAGGCATGCACCCACGCGCCTGCCATATCATCTTGAGCCTGGGCATGGGAATGCGCCGTATGCCAGTCGTCGTTGGCGTCGTACCACAGCGCCTTGAGCGCATCACTGAGTGACTCCGGCGGCACTTCCAGATTCAACGACTCTTTGAACCCTTTCGTGTCCATCGCCTTTCACCTCCTGTGCACGGTCATACAGCGAATCCCGCCATTCACGATAACTATTACCAATGCCGCACGGCTGTTCGTTCCTCTTCGATGCGGCACCGGCAAACTGTGCTCACTGGCTCGCCGCCTGTCTCGGATGAGATTTACGCCACTCCTCGTATTCGACTCGCGCCTCCGCCGACAGCGGATAGTACTTGCGCAGGTCTCCGCCCTCCGATAGCTTCAAGCGTGAAAATTCCTCCCACTCGCGATGCTCGCTGGCGCGCGCCAGCAATTCGGGGGCCAGCTTGACCGGCACCACGACAACCCCGTCGTCGTCGGCAACGATGATATCGCCCGGCATGACCAGGCGCTCACCGCAGGCGATGGGCACGTTCACGGCAAAGGGAATGATGTTCGTCTGCGTGTGAAAGTTGGGCGTGGCGCCTCTCAACCACAGACCCAGCCCGAGATCCTTGGCCTTGGGGTAATCGCGGATGCAGCCATCAATCACTGCGGCGATACCACCGCGTCCCTTGAAGTAAGTCAGCATCATTTCGCCAAAGACACCGCTGCCCATATCGCCGCGCGCGTCGACGACGATGATGTCTCCCGGTTGCGTGTGATACAGCGCGTGGCGGTGCAACTGCCGCTCGGGATCAGCGTATTCGTCAACACCGTACAGGTCCTCACGCTTGGGCATGAACTGCAGTGTCAGCGCCGGCCCGACGACGGCTTTGCCAGGCGTCAGGGAATGCGGGCCTCGGATGACGGAATCCCTGATGCCCAGTCGATTCAACTCGCCCGCAGCGGTGGCGCTGCCAATGTGGGCCAGGCCGTTGATCAGCTCTTTTGGCGGTCGAACGATATCTTGTGTCTCTATCATTTCAGTTTATTGCTCCATCCTGGATTAAGCCGTATTATCCGCGTTTCGGCCATTCGCCGCTGCGCGTCACGCCTGCGGATCGGGATTCCACCAGCATGACCCCTTATCCTGGCGCGCCTCAATGGCCCTGATGCGGATGTCCTCCATCCGGTCATCAGACAGGGGCACGAACTCCAGCGCAGCGCTGAAAGCGGCATCCTGCTCATTGGGAAAACTGAGGCCGAGCAGCGCCACGTCCGGATCGAGTGTCAGTGTATAGTGCACACAATCAACGACGCTCAGGTGCGGCAGCACCGCCTCGGCGACGCCCCCACCCGACGACAGCTTGCCGCGCGGGCGCACCTGCATGGGCTGGTTGTAGCCCACCGTGTCGCCCAGCAACTTGCCGGCGCCAAAGGTCTTGAAACATACCGTGCCAGCGCCAAGCGACTTCGCCAGCGGCAGTACACCCGCAATATAACGTTCATCTACGAACGGTCCAGCCGGGAACATGACGATATCGCACACGCCTACCTGCAATGCACTGACCAGCACATCCGGGTCGTGCGACGAGATGCCGCGGAAACGCGTCTTGCCCTTGCGCACGCAATCCGCCAGTTGATCGAACGTCCCGCCGGGTTGCATCATGCGCGTTAACGACGACATTGACGATAGCCCATGAAAGACAAAAGCGTCGGTGTGGTCTATCGCCAGGCGTTTCAACGAACTGTCAACCTGAGCCTCTACCGGCGCTTCGTGATGGTCCACCTTATCGATGATAAACAACTGATCGCGGACGCCCTGCACAGCACGAGAGACGATGTCCTCGGAGTAACCGTCCTCGTATCCCGGCGCCGTGTCGATCAGGTTCAGACCCGCATTGATGGCGCGGCGCACCGTCGCCACACAGGTCTCCAGCGGGACTTTGCGGTCCGCCAGATCGCCGATGCCCAGCGCAGTAACGATGAATCCGGTACGTCCCAGTTCACGGCGCGGCTTGAACAGTTGCGCGACCGACATAGAATCCTCCCTGCCTGTTCAGGCGAAGCGGATGCATACCGGCATATGCACTTCGGTCATCTGTCCGGTCTCCGACAGCTTACCGCTCGCCGGGTCTATCCTGAAGCTGACGATCGTGTCGCTATCCTGGTTGGCGACCAGCAGATACGTGCCGGTCGTGTCAATGGCGAAATTCCGCGGTGTGTTGCCCATAGTGGACTGATGCCCGACGAATGTCATCATACCGGTCTGCTGGTCAATGGCGAAGACGGCGATGCTGTCATGACCGCGATTCGAGCCATAGACATACTGCCCGGTCGGCGACACATGCACGTCCGCGCAGGTGTTCGAACCGGTAAATCCCGGCGGCAGCGTCGATACCGTCTGTATTTCCGTCAGGTCGCCGCTTGCGGCATCGTAATGGAAGGCGGTCAGCGTCGAGTCTACTTCCTCAATGAGATAGACGAGACGCTCATTGGGGTGGAATGTCAGGTGGCGCGGGCCGGCGCCGGGGTGTACTCCGACAGACCCATGCGGCTTAAGTTTACCGGCGTCGTAGTCGACTTCGTATATCATGACCCTGTCAATGCCGAGGTCCGGGACATAGGCCAGCCTGTTACCGGGGTCGAGCACAATGGAATGCGCGTGCGGTCCTTCCTGGCGCTTGCGGTTAACGCTGGAACCCGTATGCTGCACCACATCGCTGGCCTGGCTCAGGCGTCCATCGGATTGCACGGGCAGGATGGCCGCGCTGCCAGTCGCATAGTTGGCTACCATGACATAGCGGCCCGTCTGGTCAATGCTCACGTAGCATGGCAACCCGCCATGTGAACGCTGCCGATTCAGGCAGGTAAGCCGGGCCGTGGCGGCATCGACGGCCAGCGCGCTGACGCCGCCACCCGGTTGCCCGTCCAGATCCATTGTCTCGTTGACTGCATAGAGGTATTTTCCATCCGGACTCAGTGCTAGAAAGGAAGGGTTTGGCCCGGCATCTATCGCACTATCCAGTGCCAGCGCGCCATTCGCCATATCGAGGCGATATACGAATATCCCCTCTGTTCCCTTTGGCCTGACGGTAGTATAGGTGCCGACGTATACGACTGGATTCCGTTCACTTCGATTATGAGATTCGGTCATCATTCTCCTTTCAGTTGTACAAGTCTGTATCCTCTTCACACCAGACAGCACGATGGCGCGCATGCCCGGTTGTTACGTTTTGTGCTTCAGGAAAGTGCCATTTTGATATTCCTGAAATGCCGTGACCAGTTCTTCCTGAGTGTTCATGACGATTGGGCCATACGAGGCAACCGGTTCTTTGATTGGTCTGCCCGCCACAAACAGGAAACGCACGCCTTCAGAACCTGCTGAAACATCAACCTCATCGCCATCGCCGAAGACTACCACGCTCTCAACACCCGTTGACGCAGCCCCGGCCCCTGCGTTCTGAGACCCGAAGTTTCCTGATCCGGCGATGACATAGGCGAATGCCGTATGCCCGGGTTGCACAGGATGAGTATATGTGCCGCCTGCCGGGATGCGGATATCGAGGTATTGCGGATTGATGATGATATCTCGCACAGGACCAGCCACACCCTGCGCGGTGCCGCACAGGACGCGAATCTCTACACCGCCGTTGAGGGCCAGCGCCGGCACCTGTTCTGCCGGGATATCCTGGTAACGCGGGCCCATCATCTTGTGCGATGCCGGCAGGTTGGCCCACAACTGGAATCCCCACATCCTGCCATCCGCTTCGCCATGCGGCATTTCGGAGTGGATGATGCCGCTGCCGGCGGTCATCCACTGGATGCCCCCGCTCCGGATGACGCCGGCGTTGCCCATACTGTCGCGGTGTTCAATTTCGCCCTGCAACACGTAGCTGATTGTCTCGATTCCCCGATGAGGATGCGAGGGGAAACCTTTCGCATAATCCTGCGGACTGCTGGAATGAAAGTCGTCCAGCAGCAGAAAGGGGTCAAGTTCCGGAACTCGCTGATAGCTGAAGGCTCGCTTCAGGTGCACACCGGCGCCCTCGATGGTTGGCTGGCTCCTCAGCACTCGCTTAACTGTACGCACTGTGCTCATATAACACCTCTCAATCGACCACATGTTTCGAATTCATTACGTCGATGCAGCCGCACCGTCACATTGCCTATCAGTTTATACTCTCCCGATAGATGCGGATATACATCGGGCGGGCAGCTTCATTTCGGCGCAGGTCTTGATGCATATAGACCAACTTCGATTTCACCTGGTCAATGGCGGCCGTATCGAGCAGGATGGCAATCGATACCGTCTGATCATCCCGCCGGTAACTGCCGATGCATACAGCGACGCTCAGATCGACGACTATGCGCATGTTCCGCCGTATCGCTTCAGCAACCGGCCGCCGCAGGCTGTGCGCCTGCGCGCGCGTTTCTCGCGCCAGAACATGAAGGGCACGGCAGGATTTGGTTTCTGGAACCATCCCTTCTCGCGCACTGGCGCTGTGATCGCGCCGCCCTGCAATGTGTGGTTTTTCAACAGTTCGCCCGAATCGGACATGCGTGTGGCGCGCCATACGTCCGGACATGGCTTTAAGGCGGCTATGCTGAACAGCGGTTCGGCAGGTGGACCGATTGTCTCTGCCGCCGGGAGAGCTTTCAGCCTGCTGCTGAAAATACCCGTTGTCTCAACCGCCACAATGGCGGCGGCGCGCGCAATGGTCAGTGCCAGTGAAGTCGAATTAAGTATCGACATGACAAGTTGGCACGACTACGAACTGGATTGGCGGACCGACATCGCGACATATCGCGTCGACGGGCGTGAAGTGCTGCGCGCGCCTCATCCGCCCGCCCAGCCGATGGGGTTTGCCGCGTGGGTGGACAATTACCGCGCGACCGCGACCGGCAGCGCGTACCGGTTCGCTTACGTGGCTTCAGAGGAAGAGCAGTGGCTGGAACTTGAGATAATGGATGGCTATGAGTGATATGGAGCAGAATGATGAGTTGGCGCGGCAATCGCAGTTGCCTCCGTCTGAAATCCTGCTGAAGGGGATCCACGAGTTCAACGCTGGAGCCTATTTCGAACAACATGAGACCCTGGAGACGGCCTGGCGCGCAGAACATGGCCCTGTCAGAAACCTGTATCAAGGCATATTGCAGAT
>JAKALH010000184.1 GCA_021813225.1 Chloroflexota bacterium | reverse complement strand
ATCGCGCACCCCAACGGCTATGTATCTCTGTACGGCCATCTGCTCAAGCGACCCGACCTGCGCGCGGGCCAGACCATCCGGCGCGGCCAACCGGTTGCACTGACCGGCGACCCTGACCTGACATGCGCCTCGCGCCCGCACCTGCACATGGAGGTGCGCGATAGCACGTTGAACCGCGCGCTCGACGCAGTGACTTTCATCGATGCCGACTGGGACATGCTGGCGCTGATCGGCTCGTTCGGTCGCGGCTTCCAGCGCAACCTGGACAATCCGCGCCAGTGGCAGTTGATGCAGGACCAGCCGGAAGTGCGCTGGGGCGGGCCGCTCCTGAACGACTTTGTGCACACATGGCCGTATGGCTGGCGATAAGCGACCCGGCGCGCGAGGGTGAAGGGTGTTAAGGGTAGAGTTGGAGATTGTGTGGTGATGAAGCGCACATGGTTCGCAGGTGAATTGCCGGTATGCTGAATAATGCACAGAAGGCAGTGGGACTGGCCTTACTGGCTCTGGCGCTGCTGGCGGGCTGTACTCCACTGCCTGCCCGCCCGCCGGCGACTACTACGCGCGTGGCGCCGCTCACCGCCAGACCGACCGTCATTGTGCTGGAAGGCCATATCCTGACACCCACGCCCATGCCGACGCTGCCGCCACAACCGACGCCCTCACCGCTCCCTACGGTTGAGCCGGCGCCGACCTTCACCCGGATGACCGCCGGCGGTTGTTGCGTGCAGCCGTTTTTCAGCCCGGACGGCTCGCGTATCCTGTACGTGGATAAGCCGGCGCCGGCCGACAGAACCGGCCTGTGGTCCGTGCCCATCAGCCAGCCGCTGGCTGCGCCGCAGTTCTACAACGCGCGGCTTGGGCTGTTCAGCAACGACATGGCGTACAACGAGTTTCTGGTGAACGGCCAGACGATCGTCGAAAGAGCCAACGACGGCAGGCAATGGACTATCGACAACGGCGGGCGGCGCGTGCTGTTCTCGCTGGACGACAGGCGCATTGCCTGGTCGGTGGGCGAAGATGGCGGCAACTTCGACGTGCGGCGTTCCGTAATCTGGGTGGCAGATATCGACGGCAGCGCCGCGCGCCCAGTCGCGACGCTATACGGCGGCGGTCTGCAGGCCTGGTTCAACGATTCGACGCGCCTGCTTGTGTCCGGCAAGATGCAGCGCGACGACATCACATCCACCCTGGGCATCCTGAACGTCGACAATGGCGCAGCATCTATGCGGAAGCTGGCCGATGTCGCGCGCCTGCGCAGTATCCTGCTGTCGCCGGACGATCGCTATCTGGTGTATTACATCAGCCAGGCGCAGGACGAGGCCCTGGACGGTATGTGGCTGCTGGACTTAACGCAGCCCGCGCCGCGCCCGCAACGGCTGGATTTTTTCGGGGCCTACCAGTGGTGCGGCCCGGGCAGCCTGTACTATATTCCGCTGCAGATGGGCGCCGCCAGCAATGAACTATGGCGTTACGATGTCACGACCGGCCAATCGACACGGCTCATCGCGGCCAGCGCGGATTCGCCTTTTAAGGTGGGCAATGGCGACTGGGACGTTACGGCGGGCGGGCGGTATATTGTGTACTTCAACGCGCGCGACCACAATATCTGGCTGGCCGCATTGCCGGAAGGGTGTTAAATAGGTTCAAACAACAGCCTTGCGCGCTGCGCAGGGGGATACGAACAGGAGATAACATGCTGACACTTGGCACTTGGCGCGGATTGCAGGCCGCATCGACGCCGCGCGGCGCGTTCGTCATCCTTGCGCTGGATCATCGCAATAATCTGCGCGCCATGCTTCGGCCGGGCGCGCCGGAAACGGTCACATCCGCCGAGATGGTGGAGTTCAAGCGCCAGGTGGTGGCGGCACTGGCGCCGCTGACCAGCGCCGTGCTGCTCGATCCCGTTTACGGGGCCGCGCAGAGCGTAGCGGGCGGCGCCCTGCCCGGGCAGACCGGCCTGATCATCGCGCTGGAAGAGACCGGCTACAAGGGACATGCGAATGCGCGCATCTCCGAAATCCTCGCAGGTTGGAGCGTGGAGAAAATCAGGCGCGCAGGCGGGGATGGGGTGAAACTGCTGGTGTATTACCACCCCGCTGCGCCCACGGCGCGCACGCAGGAGGACCTGATCAACCGCGTGGCCGAAGATTGCACCCGCCACGACATCGCCCTGTACCTGGAGGTGCTCTCATTCTCGCTCGACCCGGCCCGCCGCAAACTGGCGGTCGACGAACGCGAGCAGGTTGTGATCGAATCCGCCCGCCGCCTCAGCGGCAGCGGCATCACGGTTCTGAAGGCGGAATTCCCGGTCGATTATGCTGCGGTTCCGGATGAGCAGAAGTGGCTGGCGGCATGTCAGCGCCTGAGCGCCGCGAGCGTCGTGCCGTGGGTGCTGCTGTCGGCGGCGGCGCCATACGACATCTTCAAGCGCCAGGTGGAAATCGCCGCCATCGCGGGTGCGTCCGGCGTCATGGTAGGCCGGGCGGCCTGGCAGGAAGCGGGCGCGCTTGTTGGGCAGGCGCGCGTGGATTTTCTGCGCGGCGAGGGCCGCCGGCGTATGCAGGGGTTAAATGACATCCTGGAATTGCACGCGCGCCCCTGGCACGAGGTGCTGAGCGGCCAGATGCCCGTCGTCAGCGACCAGTGGTATCGGCACTATTGAGATTTCTGGCCGACACGTACGGGTCGACCTGCGTGTCGACCCGTGTGGCCGGGGCGCAGGTGGGCAGGCACACAGGCCTGCCCGTACAAATACTGCCGATCTATATCAGTTCCCGCGCCAGCGAATCCTCAGCGCCTATCAGGTTGAAGGCCTTGAAATAGCAGGCGATGCGCGACGCGATGGCGTCGATCACGGCGCGTTCGCCGTCGATGCCGCGCGATGCCAGGTTGGCGTAGAGCGTCCGGCGCGCCGCCTGCACCTGCGGGTCCGTCCAGATATAGCGGCAGCCGGTGCGCGTCAACCAGGTGCGCCGGTCAGGGGCAATTTCGGCAAACGCGCGCCCCGCCTCGCCGGGCAGCAGCCACTTCTTCCAGCGCCCGCTGCGTTCCACCGCCTGCTCCAGGACCGCGCCGAGGTGCGATAACATCGCCGCCGGCGCGGCGCGTTCCTGCTCTTCCAATGCACTCAACGTCTCGTACTCGATCTCGGTGAACTCCGGGCCGACGTTTGCGCCGCCCATGTGCGAGAGCGGGTACGCTTCGGGATTGCCGACGTTATCGGAGTAATGTCCCTTGATAACCGAGCCATACGGCGCTGCCGCTTGTGCCAGCGTACGCGCCACGCCGGCGTCGAACTCGGCCGTGTGCAGGTCGGTGCCTACTTTGCCGACGACGAAGACAGGCCACACGCCGCCGTACCCCAGACGAAGGAGACCGGCTTTCAACTCGTCCAGCAGCGTGCGGAAGTTATCCATGTTCGCCAGGCCGCCGTGCACTTCTTCCGTCCCCACCTCGTAGCTGATGCGCGGCAACCCGCGCGCGCGGCGATGGCGCTCCGCATGGTCAATCAATTCAAGCGTGCGCTGCGCAACATCGTGAATGTCGATAATCTCGCCCGCTCGCAGACGCACGTCGACGGTCGGGTCGACATGCAGCAGCTCATAGCCCGCGTCGATGCAGGCCTCCAGCGACGCCTTCACACCGTCCATGGCGGCCTGATAGCTGTAGCCTTCCGTGCGCTGGCGGTCTTTTAGCCACGGGCCGCCGTGGTCCAGGCAGCATACCGCGGTGCCGCTGAACCCGATGTCGCGGCTGTGCGAGCGCACCTGCTCGACGAAGTCAGCCTGGCGCCAGCCGGTGTAACCCCCGTCGAGGTCGACCTGATTCAAGGTCGCGGCAAACAGCATCGGCGCCTGGTGGTCGCGCGCGGCCAGCAGCGCCGCTTTCAGCACCGCGTCGGAGTTGGGGCATACCGCCAGCAGCGTCGCCCATTCGCCTGTGCGCTGAAAGCGCCTGCGGTTGGCGCTGATCATCGCCTCGACAGGGGGCAGGCCGCTCGCGCCCGCCAGCGCGCGTACCGTCCGCGGGGTCGTTTCAGTATCCGTGTTCATGGTGAAGCACCTAGCCCTTGTGGAATGGCATTTTAGCCATTAGATTATGGCACGCTTCATAAGCCGATGGGCCGGCGGTGGAAGAGAGTCTTCTGCGTATGGCCGTGCATCCGCGCGGACAATGCTTCAATCAGCGGCGGAAGTGGCCAAGTTAGCTGCCTGCGCTGACCCCCGGCCGGCGGCGCAGGCAAGGGGTGATCGATCGCTGCGTCAGGACAGCAGCCGCTCGATGTGTCCGCGCAGCGCCGCCTTGGAAGCCGCGCCTACGACGCGGTCCACCTCGCGCCCGCGCTTGAAGAAAATGAGCGTGGGGATGCCCATGATGCCCAGCCGCCCGGCCCACTCCGGATTCTCATCCGTGTTCACCTTGGCGACGCGCAGACGGCCGGCGTACTCGCGCCCCAGTTCCTCGACCGCCGGCGATACCATGCGGCATGGCCCGCACCAGGGCGCCCAGAAATCGACCAGCGTCGGCAGGGGCGACTGCATGACCAGCGTGGAAAAGGTGGCGTCGGTCGCGGCAATCGGCTCGCCGTTGCGGGCCGCATTAGGCAGCACCGATGCGCCTGCCGAGGCGGCGGCAGACAGCAGCATATGCGGCCCGCCGGCGGCGGGCGGCATCGGGCCGTTGTCCAGCAGGTACTCCAGATGACTGCGCACGGTCGAGACGCTGACTGCGCCTTCGATGCGCACGGCCTCGCGCTCGTCGCGCCAGAAAATCAGCGTGGGGACGCGCGTAATGCGAAAACGCGCCGCCAGCTCGCCTTCCTCGGTGTTGTCCACGCGCACGATCAGCGCGCGCCCGACATAAGCCCGCGCGAGGTCTTCAAGCGCCGGCACCAGCGCCCGGCAATGCTCGCACACGGGCACCTCAAATGACAGCACCACCGGCAACCCGGCCGCAAAGACGCGCTCCACATTCTGCGCGCTGGTATGGATCGGGACATCGAAGACCGCCAGTACTTTGCGTCTTCTCTCAAAGTCCTTGTCGCTCATTGTCCATGCTCCGGTGTTCGGCACGCCGTGTCAGCACCAGGCCGCATCGCCAGAGTATGTCTCCCTGACTCGTCTGGAGAAGGGGTTGCCGACGCGCCAACAGGTGCTTTGCAGTTTCGACGGCTGTGCGGCTGCCAACGGGAATACCTCGCTGGAACAGTTATAGCGATCTTCCCGGATGCCCCCAAGTGACGTTTGGCATGATAAAGGGGTTAACAATCACACATTATCGACGCATGGCGCAAAGCGCCTGAACATCAGGCCGGCGGCAGGGTTCCACAGCGGCATCAGTCATGCGCAGGCTGAATGCTATCTTGTCATAATCCGCGTAATTTCAGCGCACGTGGCGGGTATTTGAGGCACATGCGAACAGCACCGTCTTGATCTGGAACGGCGTGAGTTCGAGGTGGCTGGCGCGGATGAGCGCCACCAGACCTGTGATATGCGGCGCGGCAAAGCTGTTGCCCGTGTTCTGGCTGTACTGGCGGTTGACCCAGGGCACGCGGATATCCATCCCCGGCGCGCCGAATTCGACCGGCGGGCGGTCGTTGTAGTAGTACGTGAACGGGTCTTTCCCCTCATGGGCGGCGACGGATATCACGGACGAGTACAGCGAGGGATAGCTGGGCATCAGCACGTTATTCGCCGCGGAGACCAAAGTGACGTTATCGAAGTAGGCGTCGTCAGCCAGTTCGTGAAACAGCCCGAAGTACTCCGCGCGCGAAGTGCTCAGGCTGAGGTTGACGACATGCATGTGATTCTCGATCGCCCAGCGCAACCCCGCGGCGAACTGCAGCGCGCGGCCGGTGGCGTCCTTGCCCAGCACACGCACACTGTAGATTTCGGCTTCCGGCGCAATCCTGTGGATGATGCCCGCGCACGCCGTGCCATGCCCGAACAAATCCAGCGGGCGCGGATCGTCGATGATGCGCACCTTATCCTTGACAAGCGGGCTGTATTCGACAATCACGCCGCCGCGCACGCAATCGTCCAGCGCCGGGTGGTCGAACTCGACGCCGCTGTCGATGACCGCCACGCGCACGCCGCGGCCTGTGCTGCCGCCCCAGGCCCACTCGCGGGTAATCGCTCCGAGCGGTCCGCTGGCGCTCATCTCGCGCAGAGCGTCGGCGCTGAACTGCGCCGACCATGCGGGACGGCTGCCTTCAGCCATGCTGTTGCCGTCTGCGGATAAGCGTGTCATAGCGGGTCAGTCGTTGCGCGCGCGTATTCGCGGAAGGTCTCCAGGATGTTCAGGCCGGCGTGCAGCT
>JAKALH010000183.1 GCA_021813225.1 Chloroflexota bacterium | reverse complement strand
TTTCTGAAGCCGCGTAATATCGGCGTACTGAGAGATGGATCATTCATGACGTTGCTTCAGGAATATCGCCGGCTGAAAGGGGTGCAGCTTGGTGAGGGTCTGTACCAGATGATCGATGCCTTTGATACTTGCAAGGCGATTCGAATCATCGGAGAACGACCTGTCATGATTGTGCACGGAAGCGGTGATACCGCTGTCTCGTTGCAGAACGCATACGAACTCTACAAGGCTGCGCTGCCGACCAAAGACTTGATGTTGATTTCGCAGGCGACTCATGTAACACCGGTGTTGTACCCGCGCGAGATGGGCGAGTTGGCACGCTGGTTCAGCCGATGGCTGAACTATAATCGAAATGATGCTCAACAGGCTGTTCAATAAAGACGCACCGGAGCGCGACGACGGACTGGTGCAGGTTGCCAAAGTAACGGAGCTGAATCCCCATAAACTGAAACGTGTCGTAGTCGAAGGTCAGCCGATTCTACTGGTACTGCTGGAAAAGGCGACACAGAACAGCAATCTGGTAATAGTGGCTTTCTCATCCATCTGCCCACACGCACTGGGAGACCTGTCGCAGGGTTATTTGACGAAGGCGGAGATAGATTGCCCCGTGCATTACTATCGCTTCGATATTCGAACTGGTGCCTGCAATTACCCGAAAGACGGCCCGAAACTCAGGATATATCCGGTCATCATAGAAGGTAACGACGTTTTGCTGAAAATCGAAAAGCCGAAATGGATGGAGCAGGCAGATGATGAAATGTCATAATGCTGTCAGGAACTTTTCAGATGTTTTCTTATGATGATTACAGCAGCAGCCGGTTATTCACCGTCTGCAATGGAGGTTGTCGTGACTGAGCACAATGAGAGTTCCGGGAAAACAGGGGCCGCGCAATCCGATCTGGGCACGGAGCTGAACCGGCTCGGTGAGAACCTGGGCAAAATCCTGAAAGTGCCCTGGGAATCAGATGAAAGGAAGGCGGTCGAAAAAGAGCTGAGGTCAGGGCTTGAGCAATTCAGCAAACAGATCAATTCAGCCATTGAGCAGGCTAAAGCAGATCAAAGCGTCAAAAAAGCGCGCGACACCATCCGGGAGGCCTGGCAGACTGCGCATGGTCCACAGGTGCTGAATGAGATACACCTCGGACTGATTGACAGTCTCAAAAAATTGAATGACGAAATTGCGCAGCGTACGGCGCCTAAACCCGCGCAGGAAGTTCACGCTGACGGCCAGCCAGCGCCCGCACAGGAGCAGGCGGTACCCGCAAACGAGGCGGTTGCCGAGGGTTCGCCGCCTGAAAGTAGCGTCAAACCTGAATGATGCACTAGCGTATGAACGCCGCAACGGCAAAGTCCACATACGGCGTTCGTACTCATGGATACGCCAATGCAGATCGGCATCATCGGGCTCCCGTTAAGCGGCAAAACTACACTCTTCAACGCCCTGACCCGGTCGAAGCGACCGACCGGTGTCTCAGGCGCCGGCAAGCTGGAAATTTATACAGCGGCCGTCAATGTCCCCGATGAGCGCGTCGATACATTAAGCCGGATGTTCAATCCGCGGAAGACGATCTATGCGCAGGTGCGCTACTCGGATATCAGCGGCAGCGAACGGGAGATGAGCGCAACGCAGGGCATCGGCGGCGCGCTGATGAATGCATTGGCAACCATGGATGCTCTTGCGATTGCGGTGCGCGCCTTTCCGGATGAGAGCGTCCCGCACCCCAATAACACCGTTGATCCGAATCGCGACCTGCATCAATTGGAATCCGAGTTCCTGCTGCTCGATCTGGTGGCAGTCGAAAAACGTCTGCAACGCATCGAAGAAAGTTTGAAGAAGGGTTCAAAAGACAAGGAGCTTCTGAATCGCGAACAACGGCCGTTCGAACGCATGCATGACGTTCTTGAGAAAGAGCAGCCAATCTCGGTGCTGCATCTGAGCGATGAGGAAGTGCATAGCTTGCGCGGGTATGGGCTGATGACGCTAAAGCCTATGCTGGTCATCGTCAATGAAGGCGAAACGCCCTGGCCGCGAAAGGTGGAGTCATCCTACACCACTTCGGCTGTCGTTACGATGAAGGGGAAAATCGAGGCGGAGATCGCCGAGTTGCCGCCGAATGAAGCCGCGGCTTTTCTGGCCGATTTTGGTATTGATGAACCAGGCAACCACAAGGCACTGCGCATCTCGTACGATGTGCTGGGCCTGCAGTCGTTCTTCACTGTCGGTGAAGATGAAGTGCGGGCCTGGACCGTCCGGCGAGGCGCCACGGCGTTGGAGTGCGCTGGCGCTGTTCATACGGATATCATGAAAGGTTTCATCCGCGCGGAGACGGTGAGCTATCAGGATCTCGTGAGTCTGGGTAGCCTGGCTGCGGCTCGCGAAAAAGGGCGCTTGCGCCTGGAAGGCAAAGAATATATCGCGCTGGATGGCGATATCATGCACTTCCGTCATAGCAGTTGATACGCGCTGGATGCGCCATCATCCAATAGGCAAGATCATTTGATATGGTTGATCATCAGATCCGAAGGTTGACGCAAGAGGTTGGCGAACTGAATGATGCTGATCGCCTGCGCAGCCTGCTGGACGGTTGCGAAAAAAGGCTGGCGGCTCTAACCATAGATACAACCCCTCAGTTGTTAAGAGATACGCAAACGGCGCATGAACTACTGGCTCAATTGCAGGCAGCCGGTGCTGATGTGCGTGGGGAAGCTGCGCGACTGGATACGATAGGCGAGCGCATAGTGACGAACGCATCCGCGGTCATCAAGAATCTTGGAGGCCGAGACCCCTATAACAGACTGCGCGCCGAACTGGCGCCTGATGCGACTGAGTGCTGGTGGACGCTTGATAAAGTACTTGAGCAGTCGCATACCCGGCTCATCAAGCGTCTATTGATACTGATCGGTATCTTGGTTGCTATCCTGGCCGCTGGATATATCGCCAGACCGGTATTATTCCCGCCCGATCCGGTGGGTGATGCGGAATCAGCGGCGACGCGCGCGTTGCAATCCAACAATCTACCCGTCGCGCTGCAAGCCATCAACACGGGCCTGGCAGCACTTCCAACCAATACGGAATTGCTTGTCTGGAAGGGCATACTCCAGCAGAAATCAGGCGACATGGTTGCCAGCACACAAACGTTCAGTGCAGCGATGAAGACAGTCGGTTCTGACAAAAAGTTTTATCTGGTGCGGGCACTTGCCAATGTACGAATGGGTGACAGCGCCAGTGTGATTACCGACACCACTACATTGTTGAACCGCTATCCGGACTACGCCGAAGCTTACTATGTGCGTGCTACAGGGTATGAGGGCGTTGGCGACCGCAATGCGGCGATCGCAGACCTGGAAAAGTGTTCCGCACTGGCGCAGAAATCGGGCGATGACACATTATTCGCGCAATCCCGCGTTCGGCTGGCCACGCTGCTGCAGGCCGGCAAGTGAATACAGATATGATCGTGACGGCAAGACAGGCGGTCAGTGCAGGAAGTCGTTCATCGCCGAAAACAATTCCTGCATGTCCGCTTCGGTGAGGTCTGCCATATGTGCAATACGGAAGGTCTTGCCCTTGAGAGCGCCATATCCGTCTGAGATATGCAGATGGCGCGTGGCCAGGTACTTGTTCAACGCAGATACCTCAATACCGCGCGTATTGGAGACACACGTCACCGTGGCGCTTTCGTAACCGGGTTCCGGGAACAGGGCAAAACCCTGTGATGCGGCCCATTGGCGTGTCAGGCCTGCCAGGCGGGCATGCCGTGAGAATCGGGCATCAAGGCCTTCTGCGAGCATATCGTCCAGTTGTCGATCGAGCGCGTACAACAATGAAATCGCGGGTGTTGCCGGCGTGTTATTTTTCTGCAGAAACTTGTCCAGTTCGATGAAGTCGAAATAGTAACCTCGGTTTTTGATCGTTCTGGCGCGCTCCAGCACCCGGTCGCTGACCGCGGCAAAAGCCAATCCCGGGGGCAATCCAAAACACTTCTGTGACGAAGTCAATACGACATCCAGCCCAAGTCCGTCGAAGTCGACCTTCACGCCGGCAAGCGAACTGACTGCATCCACAAGAATGAGCGTCTCGGGCGATAGCTCCTTGACCACCGCCACGATATCAGCCAGTGGATTCATGATTCCGGTGCTGGTCTCATTGTGTACGATGGCAATGGCGTCGAATGGCTCGTTGCGGGCCTTGATCGCATCGCGGATCATGTCTGGCTTAATCGCCTTGCCCGCGTCGACGGTAACCGTCGTCACATGCTTGCCGTTGCGCGCGCACACATCCGCCCAGCGCTCACTGAAGGCACCGCACACGCCGGCAAGGACGCCGCGCTGCGGATCGTCGCTGACGCAATTCCGCGCCGCGCCTTCCCACAAGCCAGTCCCCGATGATGTGCTGACAAGTACCCGCTTCGAGGTGTAGAAAACCAGTCGGAGCTTGCGCTGTACACTGGCAAAGAGTTGCTCAAATGGCTTACCGCGATGGCCGATCATCGGCGTTGTCTGCGCCTGCAGGATGCTGTCGCGCACTTCGATGGGCCCCGGTATGAATAGCTTGATGTGTTCGGTCATGACAAGACGCTCCTGTTTACATGAAATGATGTCCCGACGATTATAATGGCGCAGTTCTTTTCGACTTGAGCATGATGAGCATTTCCTTGCGGCGCAGGGGCATCCTGCTGATAGCCCTGGCAAGTTGTCTGGCAGTGCCAATCGCGATACTCGGCGCGCTGTGGTTCACACTTCCATCCGTCAATGACCTCCACCAGCGGGCGCAGGCCCCCAGCACCCGAATTCTGGACAGAAATGGCCTGCTGCTTTACGAAATCATCGATCCGCGCACAGGTCACCACACACCCCTGCCGTTTAGCCAGATACCACTGCGAATGCGGCAGGCGGCGATCGCGGCGGAAGATGCTAACTTCTACTCCAACCCCGGTGTGGATATCGTTGGCATCATCCGTGCGCTCTGGATCAATATACAGGGCGGGGAAGTTGTCGCGGGCGGCAGCACGATTACCCAACAATTGGCCCGCTTGCTCCTGCTGGACCCGCAGGAACGCAATCAGCGCACATTACTGCGCAAGATACGCGAGTCCCTGCTGGCATGGCAGATTTCACAACGCTACAGCAAAGACGATGTTCTGGCGCTGTACTTGAACGAGACCTACTATGGCAATCTTGCTTATGGCATAGAGGCAGCCGCGCATACTTACTTCGGTAAATCATCGTCGCAGCTTGATTTGTCTGAATGTGCATTACTGGCCGGTCTGCTGCAATCGCCGGTGGCATATGACCCGTTTATTGACCCGGAAGCGGCCAGGCAGCGCCAGAATGTGGTACTCGACCTGATGGTTAAGCAGGGGTATATCAGCGAATCCGATGCACAGATTGCCCGGCAGGCCCGTCTGAGTTACGCGCCAGCACCCTATCCAATTCGCGCACGCCACTTCTTGACTTATGTGCGGCACTGGCTTGAAAACCGGTTTGGGACTGAGCTGGTAACGCGGGGTGGCTTGATCGTCACAACAACGCTCGATCTGTCTCTCAATGAGACGGCGCAGGATATCATTCGCGCCCGGCTTGAACAACTGCAAAGCCCCAATGACAATACAGGAGGCCATAATACGAATGATTCGGCGCTGGTCGCACTGAACCCGCATACCGGCGCAATCATTGCCATGGTCGGCAGCCCCGATTTTTTCAATGCGCAGATCAGCGGCGCAGTCAATGCCGCTGTCATGTTGCGCCAGCCGGGCAGTGCCATCAAGCCAGTGACTTATGCGGCAGCGTTCAGCCATGTGCCGGGATTCACAGCGGCGACGCCGATTATGGATGTGCGCACTGCTTTCCCGACTCGTGAGGGATTGCCGTACGTGCCCAGTAATTACGATGGGATCCACCACGGGCCCATCAGTGTACGCAGCGCACTGGCGACGTCGAACAACGTGGCTGCTGTCAGCGTTCTGCAGAAGGTGGGCCTCGATCGTATGCTCAGCCTGGCCAATGAGTTAGGCATTCATTCATTCAGGAGCGTCGATGAGTACGGCCTGGCTTTGACACTGGGTGGCGGTGAAGTCAGGTTGTTGGAACTGACGGCGGCTTATGGGGCGTTCGCCAATTCCGGCGTCGCAATACTTCCATACAGTGTCTCGCGTGTGGTTGACTCGTCGGGTAACGTGCTGTACAGCCACCATGACTACGAAGGACAAAAGCAAGTTCTTGATCCCCGTATTGCCTGGTTGATTACGGATATTCTGTCTGATAACGCTGCGCGCTCCGAAGCTTTTGGACTGAACAGCGTCTTACGGCTTGATCGCCCTGCGGCAGTCAAGACGGGTAC
>JAKALH010000182.1 GCA_021813225.1 Chloroflexota bacterium | reverse complement strand
GTCCAGAGAACTGAAGTATTCGCGTACGTAATCGCGCATGCCCGCCGGCACTGCGCCGCCCTGGATGGCATCGTCGGCGGTTTTGGCATACTGGGCATAAACCTGCTGATACGGCACAGACGCCTGGTTGCTGACACCCGGGTTGGCGGCGGCGTTGGGGTCCGTGACACTGCGGGCATTCGCGTCTGGAAGCACAATATTCTGTCCCGGTGTTGTAATGCGGGACGGATTCAATACACTGTTATCGGTGCCGATGTCCTGGCTGTGGAGGCTGTTGCCGATGCTGGCCTGCGTGTTATCCTGGCCGCCGGCCCGCTGGCCGGTTGGCTGCGATCCGCTGCGGCTCTGTCCCGGGCTGCCGTCCTTTCCAATCGCGGCGCCGACCGGCTGATTCCCGGATGACAGGTTGCCCTGACCTGGTTGGCCGGACTGCGCGGACTGCTGGGCGGCGCTGATAGCCCGCCGCGCATTCTCAATGCTGGACTGGGTCGCTTGTATCTGCTGTTCGACGCTCTGTTTTTGCGCCGCCTTCTCCAGGCTGTCGGCTGCCTTGTTCAGGGCTGCCTGCGCGGCCTGGTCGTTCTGTTGGCGCAGATTTTGCGCGGCCTGGCGCAACTGCTGTGCGGTCGCCTGGTCTGAACGCTGCACGCTGTTCGCAATCTGGTCGAGCTGATTTGCCACAGACTGCCGCTGCGTAGCGTCCAGCGGCTTGCCGCCGTTCTGCGCCAGGTTACGCATCGCATCGGCTGCCTGCTGCAACTGCGAGTTCTCCAGCGCGCTGGCCAGGGCATTCGTCTGGCTGTCAGGCGCCAGCGACTGGCCGGCGCGCTGCAGGTCGCTGACCTGGTTCTGGAAGGCCTGATTGCGCAGCGCATCCAGTTTCGCTTGCGCATCGTTAATCGCCGCCAGCGATTTTTCCGGGCTGGAAGCCGGATCGCTCAAAGCTTTCTGCGCATCCTCAAGCGCCTGCACGATCTGTTTCTTCTGATTGGGGTCCAGCGCCTGCGACTGCTGGACCTGCTGGCGGGCGCTCTCCAGTTGCTGCAACTGTTCCTGCACGGCCTGTTGCAGTTGCGCGCGATTCGCCAGCACGATGTCCTGGGGGTTGGGTAATGCGACCGCCAGCGTTAATGCCAGCGCCAGCGCCAGGGCGCTCAGGATTGCCCGCATCGAAACACGCAAAGGAAGCAACTTTCTGATGTTGATGCTGCCCGCGGCCTGTAGCGCGTCGCTGCCCTGGTTCCGGCGCATGCTTTCGTTGTGAGTGACGACGATGCCTTCGCGCAGTTCCAGCGCAGTGGATATGCGCTCCTTCAGCCGGAACTGATGATCGAACAGGCGCGCCCATGCTGTCTGGCTGCGTCTGGCCGTGCGCAGCCACGGCCACAGGAACCCTGCCAGTGCGCCGGCGACGGCGCAGGTGGTCGCCAGCGCGATGAGCGTTGAGGTGTGCAGGATGGGGTAGAGGCGCGCCAGGATTGCCAGGATCAAAGCTGCAGCCAGACCCCCGGCCAGGCCGAAGAACACCACATACAGGCTGCCCTGCAGGCGGTAACGCGCAGACCAGCTTCGGATGACGCGCGAAAATTCATCCATACAGGAAGTTTATCACGCCGCAAAGGGTGACATCCGGCAATTGTTTCAAATAAACCAGATTGCTAAACTGAATCGTGTTCTGTTGGGCTGCTGGCGTATGTTGGCTGTGCTGTGGCCCATATTGGCTATGTTTGAAGTTACCAGGAGGATTGGATCATGTCGGAACAGAAATTGAAGTCGCGTCGTGAGTTTATCAGGCTGGCAGGTATGGCGAGTATTGGTCTGGGAGCGGCAGCCTGCGCCGCTAATGTAGCGCCTCTTCCCCCCACAACCACCCCGGCTTCGCCTGACAGCATGGCAGCCATGACGCCCGCGCCGGCGGCCACCATGGTTGACATGGACACGATGCACGAGGCGGGCGTCAAGAAGTTTCTTGACAACATCGGTAAGGACGCCAGGTTCTTCGGGAACAAGCTGGAACCGAAGGTCGTCAATGGCGTGAAGGAATTTACCCTCACCTGCAGCGAAATCCAGTGGGATGCCGGCGGCGGGGCGATGGCGGACGCCATGGCTTATAACGGCACGGTGCCCGGCCCGGAAATCCGTGTGACAGAGGGTGATGCCGTGCGCGTCATCGTCAAAAACGACATGAAGCGGCAGAGCACCTCGGTGCACTTTCACGGTCAGGCAGTGCCCAATAATATGGACGGTGTGCCGTTCATCACCCAACCGCCTATCAAACCGGGGCAGTCGTTCACCTACGAGTTTACGGTGAAGAATGTCGGGTCAAGCATGTACCACTCCCACCATAACAGCGCGGAGCAGGTGACGCGCGGTCTGCTGGGCGCATTCATCGTCGACCGCAAGGACAAGGCTAAAGACCCTGCCTACGACAGCGACTACACGCTGATTCTGAATGATGGCGTCGGCGGCTTTACGTTTAACGGCAAGGGCTTCCCTTACACGCAGCCGATTGCCGCCAGACTGGGCGAGAAGATCCGCATTCGCTACATGAACGAAGGACTGATGATTCACCCGATGCACCTGCACGGCCTGGAGCAACTGGTTTTTGCGGCGGACGGCTGGAATCTGCCGAATCCGTACTACTGCGACACAATCAACATCGCGCCGGGCCAGCGTTTCGATGTCATCGTCACGGCGCATACCGCCGGCGTGTGGGCATTCCACTGCCATATCCTTAACCACGCCGAATCCTCGAATGGGATGTTCGGTATGGTGACGGCTGTCATTGTAAAGTAACAGGGCAGGTCTGGCTTCACGGAGAAGCCAGACCTGTGCCGCGGCTAACCAGCGTCGCCGGGCTGCAGGATTTTCAGCGTCGCGTTATTTGCGCGGTTGACCAGCATGATCCCGGCGACAATCATCACGAATCCGACCAGCGCATACCGTGTGACCTGCTCGTTGAGCAGTACAGCGCCATAGATCAGTGCGGTGACGGGCAGCAGGTAAGTCACCAGAGATAACTGCGATGCCTTGGCATGCTGGATGAGCAGGTAGTAAATCAGGTAGGCCAGACCGGTACCCAGAAGCCCCAATACGGTGACGGACAACATCGCTTCCGGTGGGATATCAGCGATGCCGGTTGTGGCGTGCGTCAGCAGCGCCAGCGGTAACAGCCACAGCAGCGCCATGACCAGTTGCCCTGCACCGGTTGCAATCGGGTCGGTGGCGCCGGTCAGCTTCTGTTTTACGAAGACCGTTGCCGCGGCGTAAGACAAAGAAGCGAGGATCACGGCAAGGCTGCCCGGCAACTCGCCGCGCATATCCCCCGCACCTGGTGCGATGACGACGGCCACCCCGGCCAGCCCGGTGAAAATGCCGATGGCTTTCAACGGCACGATGCGGTCATCGTGCGTAAAGAAGTGAGCCACGATGACCGTGAAGATCGGCATCGATGCATTGAAGATCGACGCCAGGCCGGAACTGATGCGCTGCTCGCCCCAGGCGATCAATACAAATGGAATCGCATTGTTAAGCAGCCCGACGATAGCGAGCTTGCCCCAGGTCGGGCGACCACTGGGCAGCGGCTGTTTGAACGATGCAGGGGCGATCAGGCGTCTGAGACCGACGATCCCCCACATCACAGCAGCGCCCACAGCCAGCCGCCAGGTCGCCACCAGAACCGGCGACATGCCGCCGTTCAACCCGACCTTGATGAAGAGAAACGAAGCGCCCCAGATGAGGGCCAGTGTGAGTATGCCAACGATATCCATAGTGCAGTCCGGGATTATCGCATGCATTATCGATTATCAAGGCTGGCGTATCACAGACTGGCTGTAATGACTGGAAAACAAGCGAAAAGCGTGGCATTTATTCTATAGCACGATAGTTGCAGGCAAAGCGATCTTACGTAAGTCCCGTTATCCACGTCTGAGATGAGCAGGGCCGCTTTCGCATCGTTTTCATAACGTCAGGTATCTATACATGTTCTTGGTGAAATCTTGGCAAAAAGGCGTATTGTCATATAGAATAATGCGTATTCTAATTAGAATCAAAGTACACGTTGGGGGTTATCACAAATTCCATATCGCAAATTTGCCGCGGCTACTAGTTTGCACTTGCGATATAAACCTGTTCGGGGTATTATCCAAGGACCGTTGTGGGAGAAAGTGGGTTAAAGTGGAGCGGGTATTGACCCGCATCGCTTGATCTGCAAACGTCGCTGCCAAACTGGATATTACCATGTTCCTGGGAGAGTTCAGGCATTCGCTCGACGAGAAGAGCCGCATTACATTGCCGGCGAAGTTCCGTCCGGAACTGATGCTGGGTGTGGTCATGACGGCAGGCATTGATCACTACGCGTTGATCTACCCGAGCGCGGAATTCGAACTCCTGGCACAGAAGGTCAATCAGTTGCCATTGACAGGCCGCGATGCGGCAACGCTGAGACGCCTGCTGTTTGTGAATGCAACCGATGCGGTGCCCGACAAGCAGGGGCGCGTCATTGTTCCGGAGCTGCTCAGGCAATATGCCGGTATCAATGGCGAAGTTGTCATTGTCGGCGTCGGGAAGTTCATAGAAATGTGGAGTCCTGAAGAGTGGCAGCGCGCGCGGCAGCAGATTGAAGAACATGCCGCGCAGGAAAGTGTCTGGGCCAAACTCGGAATCTGAGATCGACAGATGCATACGCCGGTTCTCTATGGCGAGGTGATCAGCGCATTACAGCCCAGAGCCGGCGGTTTTTATCTGGATGTCACTGTCGGCGGTGGAGGGCACGCGGAGGGGATATTGGAGGCGTGCGCTCCGGATGGGTTCCTGCTCGGCACCGACGCCGACGCCGGCGCGATAGAGCGCTCGGCGCAACGATTGAGCCGGTTCGGCACGCGGGCCGTTTTGCGGCAGTCATGGCTGGACGAGGCCCCTGCACTCGCGCAGCGATTGGGTTACAAAGCTTTCGACGGCATCCTGGCCGATCTGGGTTTGTCGTCGAACCAGTTGGACGATCCATCGCGAGGGTTTGCTTTTATGCGAGATGGTCCGTTGGATATGAGATTCGACAGCCGCCGCGGCCTAAGCGCCGCTGAGTTAATCAACCGCAGCGATGTGGCTGAGTTGACACAGTTGTTGCGCGAGAACGGCGAGGTGGAGCGGGCCGGGCAGGTCGCTGAAGCTATCTGGGAATCGCGGCCGATCACGACTACGGCGCAGTTGCGCGATGCGGTGTCGGGCGTGGCGCGCAGTCGCGGGCGCATTCACCCGGCCACGCAGGTTTTTCAGGCGCTGCGGATCGCCGTGAACGACGAATTGCGAAGGCTGAAAGCCGCATTGCCTTTGTTGTTCGGCCTGCTGTCGCCGGGCGGCCGATTGGCGGTGATTACCTTTCATTCACTCGAGGATCGCATCGTGAAGCAGGCGTTTCGAGAAGCATCACAGTATGAGGAGACGCAGGATGGCTCTGGCATGCAGGTTCAGCGGGTGAACGCCGCCATGCGCCGGGTCAACAAAAAACCGATCACGCCGTCTGAAGCTGAAGTCGAAGTAAATCCGCGGGCGCGCAGCGCAAAACTGAGGGTGATCGAGAAACCTGCATCGTAAGTATCTGTCGGGCGCGGGTTCAGGTCTTGATCTGACGGTTCTTGAGCGTGAGTCAAATGCAGTTGTTCAAGCAGTTCCGTTATCCGTCCAATCGCCAGGCGCTCATGGTTGCCGTGTCCAGCGGCGTGCTGCTGTTCACACTGGTCGTTCTGTGGCTGGCAGTTTCCACACACACTGCGCTGATGAGCCGGCAGTTGGACATCTACGACCGCCAGTCGCAGAGCGTGACCGACGAGACGAACGCCCTGTGGAAACAGATTGGCGATATCACATCGCCCCAGGAGATGGAGCGCCGCATGAAGGCAGCCGGGTATTCGGCCCCTGACGGCGTACAGTTCCTGCTCCCGCAACCTACCAGCACAGCCATCATGACGACATCCATCGCGGGCGGAGGCAGCCGATGATATCCCCGCGCCGTCTGCTTATCCTGACGATCGCCATCATGCTGCCTGTGCTGGTCGTGCTGGTTCGCAGCATCCAGATTCAGTTGGTGGAGTCGCCGTCCCTGGCGCCGCGCGCCAGGAGCCAGCAGCTTAATGTGGTGCAGAGCCAGTCGCCGCGCGGGACGATATTTGACCGCAACGGCAATGTGCTGGCTGTCAGCACGCAATCCTACATCGTGCGCATCAACACGAAGGTGATCAGCGACACCAGGTCGGCGCAGGCGGCAGCCGAGGCGATCGCGCCGGCCCTCTCGCACCCGCTCAGCGAGGTGCAGGGGCGCATCGACAACCTCATCGCCGACAC
>JAKALH010000181.1 GCA_021813225.1 Chloroflexota bacterium | reverse complement strand
TACTGTTCATAAACCTGCGCGAATCGGATTCACCGCGAAGATCGCAGTTTAATCTACTTCTCGCTGAACACATGCGTTGTCGCGGTGACAGGATCAGGGTACGGGCTGTTGCGGGCGAACTCGTAGGCCGAAACAACCTGACAGGTGGCGCAGGCCACCTGTCAGGTTTCAGCGCGCCCTCTCCTCTTCCCTGTCACCAGCTCAGCCCGTTCGTCGCCTGCACCTTGCACTCGCACGGCGTGCGCGTCTGCCCATCCTTCGTGAGCGAGCCGTCGTACTCCACGGCCCCTTCGTGCGCCGTCCAGCCGGACATGACGAAGGGAACCGCGCCGGCGGCGTTCAGCCACTCGCCGTTGTACTTGCGCGCCACGTGCACGTGCGAGCCGGTGGTCACGCCCCCCTCGCACGACGGGTGCCCCAGGTGGTCGCCGGTTTTTACGCGCGCGCCGGCCGGCACACGGTCCGGCGCGCCCAGGTGCATATACAGGATGCTCCAGCCCACGTGCTCATTGCCGCTGGGGTCCAGCGCCTCCACCACCTCGCCGTTCACGCTGCGCGCAATCACGCCGGGCGTCATGGCGGTCACCCAGTCATACAGGCGGTCGCAACCGTACGCCTGCCAGGCGGTGAAATCCATCGCCCCCCACGGCGACCCCGCCGCCCAGGTCGCGTGCGGCCCGCCGGTGAACAGCCACACCTGCCCCTTCGGCCACGGTAAAGACAGTTCCGGCTGCTTCAGGCCGTCCGGCACCAGTTGCCCCAGGTCAAACTGCCACGGGTCGCCGAACAGGCGCTTATACGTCGCCAGGAAGCTGCTCGGGCCGTCGCCCAGCACGGTTTGCCACACGGGGCGCGTGTTGATGGCGGCCAGGTAGTTCTGCACGCCGGCGGTTCCGGCGTTGATGCCGTCGCCCATATAGGCGCGCCCGCCGTCGTGAAAGCGCACCCACAGGCGCGTGCCCAGGCGCAGCCCGTAATAGCCCTCGTTCAGCCGCGCCGCCGCCCAGTTCAACTGCACGTCCAGGCTGGCCAGGTTGGTCAGGTTGTAGCCCATGGGGTACTTCAACTGGTCGCCCGCGGGGGCGGGATTATCCACCCAGCCGCCCACGTACTCCAGCAGCGCCAGCAGCAGGCGCGGATGCACACTGAACTGCTGGGCTACCCGCTCCAGGATCAGCGTCCCGGTCATCTGCACGCCATTGACCAGTTCGGTGTAGGTGTTCAGGTAACCCTGCGGGTGCGCGGCCATGAACTGCTCCACGCTGAAGTGCGCCGCCGTCGGGCTGCCCACCAGCTCGCTGTCGGGAATCAGCTTGAGCGAGGGCGCCTGCCCCTGGATGGGCAGTTGGATGTGAATCACCTGCCCCACCTTCAGCATGTTCACGTTGGCCATATCGTTCATCTGCTGCAATTCGTCCACCGTGGCGCCGGTCGCCTCGGCGATGGCGCTCAACGTGTCGCCCGGCTGCACCGTATACATGGAAGTGATGGTGCCGTGGTCGGGAATCCGGCGCACCGGATCGGGCGCGGAACTCTTCTGCGGCGGGCCCAGGGTGGGCAGCGGTTCCAGCGTCGGCGCGGCGCGGGTCGGCGTCGGAACAGGCGGCGGGCTGGCGGCGGACTCGTAAGTCACGACGATGCTCTGCCGGGTGGCTTCCACGCTTGCGGCCGTGGAGACGGATTCGTTGGGGGCTGCTGCGGGAGCGCTGCAGGCCGCCAGTGCCAGGCTGATGCACAGCGCTGCACATATTATTCTTTTGCTGCTGCGGTTCACTCACGCAATTTTAGCCGCGTCGTCAATGCGATGCTTGGCGCGGCGCGCCAGCGTGTCCGCCGGATGGCATACGGCATTACGGCCAGGAGACGCCGTTTGTGCCGATATCCTTGCACTGGCAGGGCCTGCGCACCAGACCGCCGTTCGTAATAGCGCCGTCGTACTCCTCGTTGCCCGCGGATACGACCCAGCCGGACATGTTGAACGGGATACTGCCGCCGGCGGGAATCCACTCGCCGTTGTACTTGCGCGCCAGGTGCAGGTGCGAGCCGTTGGACTCGCCGCCCTCGCAGGAGGGATGCCCGATATGCGCGCCAGCGATGACGCGATCCCCCACTTTGACGCGGCCGGGCGCGCCCACATGCATGTAAAAAATGCTCCATCCGATGCGCTCGTCGCCGCTGGGGTCCATGGCTTCCACCACCTCGCCGCTGATGCTGCGCGCGATGATGCCCGGCGCCAGCGCCGTAATGAACTGCGGCAGCGACAGGCACCCCGAAGAACCCGCCGGCGTAAAATCCACCGCCGCCCAGGGAGAACCCACGCCGTATGCTGCGTGCGGCCCGCCGGTAATCAGCCACGTCTCGCCTTTCGCCCAGGGCAGCGCCATATCGGGCTGCTCCAGGCCGTCCGGCACCAGTTGCCCCAGGTCGTACTGCCACGGGTCGCCGAACAGCCGTTTATAGGTCTGGATGAAGCCGCGCGCGCCGTCGCCCATGGCCTGTGTATAAGTGGCGTGCGTGCTGACCGCAGCCAGGTAATCCTGCAGGCCGGCGGTCCCGGCGTTGATGCCGTCGCCCATATAAGCGCGCCCGCCATCGCCCAGTGTGACAAACAGGCGGGTAGCCAGCCGCCAGCCGTAATAGCCCTCGTTCAGGCGCGCACCCGCCCACGAAAGCTGCCGGGCGAAGGTGCGCCGGTCCGGCGTGCGCGCGCCCAGCGGGTATCGCAGGGCGTCGCCGTCGGGAGACGGATTATCCACCCAGCCACCCTCGTACTCCAGCAGCGCCAGCAGCAGGCGCGGGTGCACGCTGAGCTGTTGCGCCACACGTTCCACAATCTGCATCCCGGGCATCTCCACGCCGTCGAACTTCTCACGGTAACGCTTCAGGTAGCCGTTGTGGTTCTCCATGAAGCGGGCCGCGTCGAACTGCGCCGCCGACGGGCTGTTCACCAGTTCGCTGTCCGGGATGAGTTTGATCGACGACGCATGCTCCTTGATCGGCAGGCGAATCTTGATCGTCTGCCCGGCGCGCAGGCCGGTTGATGCGCTCATGCCGTTGATGCGCTGCAGGTCGGCCACCGTCATGCCGATGGCCGCCGCGATGCCGCCCAGCGTATCGCCCCGCTGAACCAGATACGTCGAGGTGACCGTGCCGCTGGACGACACGCCGCGCAGCGGATCAAGCGCAGGAGTCGGGCGCGCCGCCGGCTGCGGCGGGGGGATGGTCACCGGCGCGGCGGGCGTCCCGGCGGCGATGGCGGTCGCGCGCGCCGGCGAGGTGATGGGCAGCGATGCCGCGTTCGACGGCGGCTGCGAACAGCCCGCCAGCGCCGCGCAAACGAGCAGTGTTGCAGACACCGCGGTCAAAGCTGCGGAGCAGCGCATGGTTCTGTGCGGGTGTGTCATGAGGTCATCGTCACGGTTGAACGGGCACCATGTCGCCGTTCTGGTAATAACACGGGTTGAAGTCCGGCCCCACGATGATGCGGTAGCGCGGGCCGTCCTTCGTCGGCTGCGCGGTGATCTGGTCAGCCTTGATGTTGAACGTGCGCTGCAGCAGTGGCAGCGCACTGCCCTTGCGGGTCGTCGTGAAATCGATAATGGCGGTGCGCGGGTAGAAATGGTCCGCCGGCTTCACGGCCGTTACCAGAAAGCCCAGCTCAGACAGGCGATCAGCCGCCACGATGCCGGAGGCGGCGTCGCCGGCGCCGTTCCACACCTCGATGGGGATGCCGTCGTTGGGGCGCTGGTTCAGCGCCACCGTCAGCGACTGTTCGATGTAGTCGCGCAGCTTCTGCCGGTCGGGGATGAGCACCGAACCGATTTCCGGGAGGGTGGCGGACCTCAGCCCGGTCGGGTCGATATAACGGCTGCGGATGACCGCGTCGTTGATGCGGCCGGCCAGCCCGGCGAAGTACAGGATGTTCTGCACATTCAGGTCGGTATGCACATCTTCGCTGAAGCGCCGGTAAAGCTGCGGGATGCGCGGCAGCATATCGATCTGGCGCGCCTTGATCAGCAGTGCCCGGATCAGGCGCTGCTCGCGCCGCCCGCGGTCGATGTCGCCGCCCGGCACGCCGTAGCGCGCCCTCACATAGGCCAGCGCCTGCAACCCGTCCAGCGAATACACGCCCGGACGCTTGATGTCGATGGTCTCGGTCGGCACGGCGGTGCCCGGCTGCCACACTTCGCCGCTGAACGTATCGGTGTACAACTGCGTCACCGTCAGGGGTGTTGCGTCGCTGCCTATGTAGTAGGGGTCCTTGGGGAATACCTGATGCAGGGGGCAGGTGGCGACGACATCCACCCCGCCCAGCGTATCTACGGCGGTCACCACGGCGGTGAAGTTCACCAAGGCGTAATAATCGACGTTGATGCCGAAGTTGTACTTGATGGTCCGCTTGAACAGGTCGGGGCCGCCGTGCGCAAAGGCGGTGTTGACTTTGTTGGAGCGCCAGCCGGGAATGTACACCAGCGTATCGCGCGGGATGGACAGCAGCGTCACCGCCGGAACATCCGGGTTGACGCTGGCAATGACGATGACATCGGTGTTGGCAAAGCCCATGTGCGGCCGTTCATCCACGCCCAGCAGCGCGATATTGACCGTGCCGCGCGGCAGGTTGATCGGCACGACCGGCGTGGGGACGGCGGTGTCTGTCAGCGCATCGGTCGGGGTCAGCCCCGTGCTGGCGCTGGTGGGCAGCGGTGTCATCTCGACGTTCCGCCCATCCGCCATCTGCGGGGTGATGGTCAGCGCGGCAGCAGGCGCCGGTATCACAACGGTCGGCTGCGCAGTCGCCGGCGGGACGGCGGTTGCCACGCTTGCGCGATGCGAAGTCCCCGGCGCGGAAGCATCCGGCGGAACGACAATGTTAACGACGATAGGCGTGGGCGACTGCGCCGGCGTCGGGATGGGCGTTCGCGCTGCCGGCGATACGACGCAACCCGACAGCAGCAAAGAGACGAATGCGCCGATGGTGACAAGCGCGCGGCCTGCAGGCAGGGTGTCGGGCAAACGCTCGGAGGTGCGAACCGATGGCATTGCTGGGTGAATCATAGCACCGCAAGCCAAATCACATATCCACTCACAGGTTATCCACACCCTGTGGAATCGCTGGGTGTGCCGGCCCGCAGGCCGGCACATCTACGGGACAACCGGCTCTATACACATATCCACACGAATGTCATTGCACAACCTGTTGATACCGTCGGGCAGGCGCGCCGGCAGGCGGCACATCTACGGGTCGCGGCGGTGTTGCCTCATGCGGGTTATCCGAATATCCCACATGGAATACACAGCGCCGGTGCCATGCGCGGGCACGGAGACCGCAGATACAGCATCGCGTTCCGTGAAATCCCCACCGGTGCTCCCCGGCGCAGTTTATCCCCATGATCCACCGCACTACTACTGACGACTACAGAATATAAGATGATAATGAACCGCATGACTACATCTGGCGACCTTACCACGATCAGTGAACGCATCCGGGCCGACTTTGTGGCCAAGACCGCTGCGCGCGATGCCGCCGTCACCATCTCGCGCGAGTTGATCCGCTGCTGTTCCATGGCCATCCGCGCCTCGCACCGCGACGAGTGGGACGAGGCCGAGCGCCTGGTCGGCGAAGCCGTGCGCGTGGCCGGGCAACTGCGCGAGCACGTGCAGCCCTATCCGGAACTGTACTTCACCGGTTACACCCAGGACGCGATCAAAGAACTGTGCGAAGCGAAAATCACGCTGGCGATCGCGCAGGGCAAGCCGTTCCCTGCGCCGGAAGACATCAACGCGGAATACGCCGCCTACCTGAACGGGCTGGCGGAAGCGGCGGGCGAACTGCGCCGGCGCGCCCTCGATAAAATCCGCGCCGGCCACAGCCAGGAGAGCGAGACCCTGCTGGCGGCGATGGACGATATTTATGACGTGCTGGTGACGATGGACTTCCCCGACGCCATCACCGGCGGGCTGCGCCGCAATACCGACATGGTGCGCGGTGTGCTGGAGCGCACCCGCGGCGACATTACCGTCAGCTACCGTGAAGCCGAGTTGAAGGCGGCGGTGGATAAACTGAGCGAGAAACTTCAAACGCACCAATAAATCTATCAGGCGTGAGAATAATCCAACCGGGCGAAACAATCGTCCTGTCGGCACAATGCCCGCTTACTATAATCTGCACAGATACCCGAGGTGTATGACTCATGCCCATTAAGATTGCCATGATCGGCGCCGGCTCCATCGGCTTTACGCGCCGCCTGATGCGCGACCTGCTGTTTGTGCCGGAGTTTGCCGATACGACGTTTGCGTTTACCGATATTTCCGAGCGCAACCTGAATATGGTGACCCAGT
>JAKALH010000180.1 GCA_021813225.1 Chloroflexota bacterium | reverse complement strand
CCACGAAATTCGGGCGCTGACCAGGCGGGCGCTGGCTGATATGACATGCCGATGCGCGCTCTTTATACGGCAGGTAGTCTTTCACATCCAGCGTTGCGGTGATCGGCACAAACCAGGAAGACATCTGTACCAGGTCGATGTCCTTATTGCGACCGAACTTGTGAGGGTTCTGCCCTGCGAGCGGCAGCAGGCGTACTGCCAGCGCCAGAAACTTGCGCGAGAACGCAGTGACATACAGCCGGGGGATCGAGTGGGCTGCTGCGTCGTTGCCTGCTGTGCCGACGACAGTGGTCAGCCCTTTTGCGTTTGCGCCAAACCTCAGACCATACAGCAGTTCAAAGGCGCGCATCGTGGCCTGGTGCAGTTTGATATGGTCCGGGTGACCGTATCCACCGAATTGATCATGCGTGATGACGACATCCGGGCGGAGTTCCTCAATATGGCCGATAATGCGCCTGGCGACATCATCTGTCGCTGCGGCAAAGAGCGACGCTGCGTTGCGGTTGTCTTCCGAGCCAAGCATGCCGGAATCCCGGTAGTTGAGATATCGCACCGCCGTCAGCCCCAGTTCGCGCGAGGCGCATTCCAACTCATTGCTGCGCAATTCGGCCACCGTCGAGAACCCCTTCATCATCTCCGGGTCGACAGAGCCGGATTCACCCCGTGTAGCGCACAGGTAATAGGTTGAGATCCCCTGTTTTGAATAGCGGGCCAGTGTGCCGCCAATGCCGAACGACTCGTCGTCGGGATGCGCGAAAATCGCCACCAGTGTCTTCATAATCCGCGTCTTCCTGTACCGTTAACGTAACACCACAACCAGGACCATAAACTGCAATCGCATTCAGGGTATGGTGGATTACGCCTTGACTGCGTCGGCCAGCACTTGTATGGCCATATCGATCTCGGCGCTGCTGACCCAGGCATGCGTCACGGCGCGTATGCGTCGCGGAGCCGTATCCAGCATTTTGACATTGCCGGCTAAAGCGCGCCGGCACAATTCGATGGCATCGAACGGCAGGGCAGGGTCGATGTTGAAGTAGACCATGTTGGTCTGCACACTGGCAAGATCGACGGATAAACCCCGTATACCCGCGATGCCCAGCGCCAGCTTCTTCGCATTCGTGTGGTCTTCACTCAGGCGATCCACCATCTGCTCCAGTGCCACGATGCCGGCTGCGGCCAGAATGCCGGCCTGACGCATACCCCCGCCGATCACTTTGCGGCGCCTCCGGGCCAGTCGGATAAAATCCTTTGTGCCGCACAACACCGAACCGACCGGCGCACTGAGGCCTTTGCTCAGGCAGAATGTGACACTGTCAGCCGGTTGGGCCAGTTTGCACACCTCAACACCTTGCGCAACGGCGGCGTTGAAAATGCGCGCCCCATCGATGTGTAACTTAAGGCCGCGTGAGTGCGCCAGGGTCGCCACCTCTTTCGTATAGGCAGAGGTTAGGAAAGTGCCACCCATACGGTTATGGGTATTCTCAAGCGCGACCATTCGAGTGACCGGGAAGTGCTCGTCATCTGTACGGATCGCCATCTCGATATCGTCCAGCTTGAGCGAACCATCGCGCTGGTTGAGAATTGTATGCGGATGGATACCACCGACAGCCGCTGAACTGCCCGCCTCATAGTAAAAGATATGCGCCTGGTCTCCCACGATCATCTCATCGCCGCGCTGGCAGTGTGTCAGCATCGCAACCAGGTTGCCCATCGTGCCGCTTGAGACAAACAGGCCCGCTTCCATTCCCATGCGTGCGGCAGCCATCTCCTGCAGGCGGTTAATGGTGGGGTCTTCCTCAAATACGTCATCGCCAACGACCGCTGCGGCCATCGCTTTACGCATGGCTTCGGTCGGGATCGTCAGTGTGTCTGAACGTAAATCGATGTAGTTATTGAGACTCATGCATGTCCTTTTATTTCAATGGTTGGCTGTGTGCAATTTACTCCACACTCGTTCCGGCGTCAGCGGTATCTGGTAAAAACGCTGGCCGGTCGCGTGATAGACCGCGTTGATGATCGCCGGGGCGACGCCATCCATCGGGATCTCGGCAACAGCTTTCGCACCATAAGGGCCAGAGGGTTCATAGGTCTGCACGAGGATGGCCTGTAATTCCGGCGCTTCATCGGCGCTGTAGATGCGGTACGGACCGAACCGCCGGTTTACCAGCGATCCCTGACTGTCGCAGATCATTTCTTCGCAGATGCCATACCCGCATGCCTGCAGGTTGCCGCCCTCGATCTGACCACTTGCCGTCGCCGGATTGATGGCTACGCCGCAATCGACGGCCATGACCAATCGATTCACCGTAACTTCGCCGGTCTCAATGTCTACCTCAACATCGGCGAACTGCGCGCCGAAGGGCGGTGGAGAGTCGTAGCTCATGTGCGATGCCGTCGCCATGATCTGATGCTGGTCCTCCTGATGTGTGGCGAACAGCGCGATCTGTTGCAATGAGATGCGATGTCCGTTCGACGCGATGGCATGGCGGTCTCGCAGCACGATATCCTGCGGGGCAACGCCGACAGGCCGTTGCGATTGAACAGCCGCACCGCCCAGCGCCTGGCCGTATCCCTTGTTGAACATGCGGGCGGCGACTTCCTGAATCTGGCTGCGCACCTGCTCGGCGGTCTTCTTCGTCGCGCCGCCGGTGATGAACGTCGTAGAAGATGCGTAAGCGCCAACGTCGAATGGCGTGAAGTCAGTATCGGACGAATACACGATGATATCTTCAAGCGGCACACCCAGCGTCTCAGCGGCGATCTGTCCAATAATCGTATCGCTGCCGGTGCCGATATCGGTACCTCCCACAAGAACATTGAACGAACCATCGTCGTTCATTTTGATGCTGGCGGCGCCCATGTCCAGACCGGCAATGGCTGTGCCATGCATGCATGTGGCAACGCCAATACCTCGCCGCCTGGTGGGCCGGCTGGGATGCAGACGCCATCGATCGCGCTCGTGCCACCCGATTGCCGCCATGCCCTGCTGGTGGCATTCCTCCAGCGCACAGGTCTTAATTATCTGGTCAAAGCCTTCTTTCGCTTCACCCAGCGCCTTTGCCAGCGGCAGGCTGTCGCCAACTCTCACCCAGTTTCGGCGCCGAAACTCAATGGGATCCACCTTAAAGTGTGCTGCAGCCTCATCCATCAGACACTCCAGGCCGAACTCCGCCTGTGGTGCGCCGTACCCACGGAATGCGCCTGGCGTCGGAATATTCGTGTACACGATATCGCAGTCAAATTCCATGTGGGGGCAGCGATACGTGCTCAGGCCGCGCAATCCGCTGACTGTCTGAACCGTGATGCCGTGTGTGCCGTATGCCCCGGTGTTACCGAGCACATACAGGCGCAGTGCGTGCAGGACACCTTCTCCGGTAAATCCTGCCGTGTAAACGATTCTCTGCGGATGGCGTGAACGCGCGGAGATGAATTCCTGCTCGCGGGTGTACTCGAAACGCACCGGTCTGCCGGTCGCAAGCGTGAGATGGGCGCACAGGTCTTCGATCAGCATTTCCTGTTTGCCGCCGAAGCCGCCCCCGATGCGGGGCTTGATGACGCGGATGCGTTTGACGGGCAGGCCGATCAGCGGGGCCAGCATGCGGCGCACATGGAAGGGAACCTGCGTGCTGGTGCGCACGACCAGGCGGTCGTCTTCGTCGAACCAAGTCATACAGATGTGCGGTTCGATGCTGGCCTGTTGCGCCTGGGGGACGCGGTACTCACGTTCAATGACCACGTCGCTTTCTGCCAGCCCCAGTGTGATATCACCGACATTGGCGTGAACTTCGGCGACGAGGTTGCGCTTCGCATCCTTGATCGCGATGGCATCGGGTTCATCGTGGATGACGGGTGCGCCGACCTGAAATGCTTCATCGGGGTCGAATACAGCAGGCAGCACTTCATAGTCGACCTCGATGAGTTCCAGTGCGCGGTTGGCAATGTCCTGGCTTTCCGCCGCAACGACGGCAACACGATCGCCCACGTGGCGCACCTTGTTATCCAGGCTGACCTGGTCGTATGGCGGGGGATTGGGATAGGATTGTCCGCCCGATGCGTACAGCACCCTTTTAACGTCTTTATAAGTCAAGACGGCGTGTACGCCGGGCAGCGCTTTGGCTTTATCCGTCCGGATATCCTTGATACGCGCATGGGCATGTGGGCTTGTCAGCATCGCGGCGTAAAGCATACCCGGCATGGGATAGTCGTCGACAAAGGCCTGTTTTCCCTGCGCCAGTTTGGCCGCGTCAACCTTCTTCTCGGCCTTGCCCACCACACTGGTCTGCGGCTCCGGCGCCACAAAGAACGGCGGCAATGCGGTTGTCAGGGTGTCGGTCTGCGTTTGAGTTTTCTGTTGAGATTCAGCTTCAACGGATGGCTTACTGCCCCATGGTATATCGCCTGCAGTGGGCGGCACCATGGAGCCGCCTGGGGCCATGACGCGCGTGAAGAGGGCGGGTTTCTGGCCCGGGCTATCGCCCCGCAGAGCTGCGGCAGCGTTCAACACGGCTTGCACCGGTTTGACATATCCCGTACACCGGCATAATACGCCACTCAATGCATCGCGCACCTCGTCCTCTGTGGGTTTGAGGTTCTTATCCAACAGTGCCTTGGCTGCCAGTATCTGCGATGGTGTGCAGTATCCGCATTGAATGGCGCCGTTTTCGATAAACGACAGCTGCAGCACGCTCAATTGCGCGCGGCTCCCCAGCGATTCGACCGTGATGACCTGGGCGCCATCGGCCTGGGCGGCCAGCAGGATGCAGGAATTCACCATACGGGGCGCCACCGGTGTATCCCCGGTATTTTCCGGGCGATACAGCACACTGCATGCGCCGCACTCGCCAGTTTCGCAACCGTGCTTTACACTGTAATAGCCCTCGCGCCGCAAAACACTCAGGAGCGTTTCGTCAGGTTCGACAGCTAGCTCTCTGTTGATACCGTTGATCGTAAGCCGTATGTTCACCGCTGGCACCTCGGTTGGGTAAAAACCGTCATGATTATAAGCGCGCCGGTCTGGCCGATCTGGGTATGATTCACTTATTATGAGGTGATCGCTGATACGGTCACAGGCATAAGGGCTAATGATGAAAACCGTAACGCTGGATAGACCATTCGTATTTTCAGTGGGTGAGACAGCCGAACCAGGCGGCCTCGCCGCAGGAGAAGCGCTGGTGCGTGTGCACCGTGTCGGTATCTGCGGCAGCGATATACACGCTTACAGGGGGCGCCAGCCGTTCTTCAGCTATCCGCGCATCATCGGGCATGAACTCGGTGTGGAGATCGTTGACATCGCCGCCAATGATCGTAGCCTGAAGGCAGGCGATCGCTGCTCGGTAGAGCCGTATCTCAACTGCGGTCACTGTATCGCCTGCAGGCAGGGTAAGAGCAACTGTTGCGTCGACCTGCAGGTGCTGGGCGTACACACCGACGGCGGAATGCGGGAGTTTATCAAAGTTCCTGTCGATAAGCTGCACCCATCACGCACACTCGGCCTGGATCAACTGGCGCTGGTTGAAACACTGGGCATCGGGTCGCATGCTGTCGACCGCGCCGCGTTGAACTCCGGTGAGTTCGTTCTGGTTATTGGCGCGGGTCCGATTGGTCTCTCCGTCATTCAGTTTGCAAAACTCGCAGGCGTCAGGCTGATTGTGCTCGACGTGAATGAGAGACGGCTGAACTTCGCGCGCGACCAGTTCGGCGTTGATTATGCGGTTAATGCATCCGAGAACCCGCTGGCGAAAGTCATGGAGGTAACCAGCGGCGACCTGCCGACGGCTGTCTTTGATGCGACAGGCAGCGCCGAATCCATGATGGGAGCTTTCCAGTATGTGGCGCACGGTGGCCGGCTGGTTTACGTGGGGTTGATGCAGGGTGATATCACCTTCCATGACCCGTTCTTCCACAGGCGCGAGATATCGCTGTTCTCAAGCCGTAACTCCCTGCCGCATAACTTCAAGCGGATCATAGCCCTGATGGAGTCCGGTGCGGTTGATACGACCCCGTGGATTACGCATCGCTCATCATTTGCGGACATGCCGGGCCTGTTCCCCGCCTGGTTGTCACCCGACTCCGGCCTGATCAAGGCTGTCGTCGAGTTCTAAGTCAGTCGCCGTAATTTTTAACACATTTGCCCGGCGACTCCAGGTCGCGGGCAACCGATGCCAAGACCGCTATAGCATGCTGGATGCGGACTACGTTGCGCGCGGTTTCAACCGCTGCGAAAGGTGCCAGGGATTTCTGGCAACTTACTTGGCTGAGGAGTCAAGCGCACCCGTGACTCCTGGAAGGGCAGGCCGAAATGCTTATAGTTTGACGGTGTTGCCGGTCATGGCCGATTGCAGCAATGCGACGATGG
>JAKALH010000179.1 GCA_021813225.1 Chloroflexota bacterium | reverse complement strand
GCGCATGCGGACGATGCTCTTGCGCATGGAATTTTCCAGCCTGAGCAGTTCTTCCTTATTCGGCGGCGGATTCTTCAGCAACTCCTGGGCGCGCATGCGGGCGGCCTCGGCGCGCGCCAGGTCAATCTCATCGGCGCGCTCGGCGCTGTCGGCCAGGATGATGACGCGGTTATTGTGGATGTCCACAAAGCCGCCCCCAATGGCGAATTCCATCGTCTGGCCGCCGCGCTTGACGCGCAGCTCGCCCGCCTTCAACGTGGACAGCACCGGCGCATGATGCGGCAGGATGCCCATGTCGCCGCCGCCGCCGGGCACGGTGACCATGTCGACATCGCCTTCAAAAACGGTGCGGTCGGTTGTGACAATCTCCAGATGCAGTGGCATGTTCCCTACTTGCGCGCAGCGCGGTCTTTCTCGCAGGCTTCGATGACGTCGGCGATCGGGCCTTTGTTGAAGAAATATATTTCCGGCACTTCGTCCATCTCGCCCTGCAGGATGCGGTTGAAGCCGTCCACCGTGTCCTTGATCTTCACGTAGCGCCCGTCGACGCCGGTGAAGCGCTTCGCCACGAACATGGGCTGGCCCAGGAATCGCTCGATCTTGCGCGCGCGGGTGACCAGCACCTTATCCTCTTCGCTCAGTTCATCCACGCCCAGGATGGCAATGATGTCCTGCAGATCTTTGTAGCGCTGCAGCGTGCGCTGCACTTCGCGCGCCACGCGGTAGTGGTCGGCGCCCACGACGTTCGGGTCCAGGATGCGGCTGGTGCTGGCCAGCGGGTCCACCGATGGATAGATGCCCTTCTCGTTGATGGAACGCTCCAGGTTAATGGTCGAGTCCAGATGCGCGAAGGTCGCCACGGGCGCCGGGTCGGAGTAGTCGTCCGCGGGGACGTACACGGCTTGCATCGAGGTAATCGAGCCGCGCTGCGTGCTGGTGATGCGCTCCTGCAGCGCGCCCATATCGGTGCTGAGCGTGGGCTGATACCCTACCGCGCTGGGCATGCGCCCCAGCAGCGCGGACACTTCGGAGCCGCTCATGATGAAGCGGAAGATATTGTCGATGAACAGAAGCACATCGCGGCCTTCGTCGCGGAAGTACTCGGCCATGGTGACGCCGGTCAGGGCGGCGCGCAGGCGCACGCCGGCAGGCTCGTTCATCTGGCCGAACACCATCACCAGATTGTCCATCACGCCGGCCTCGTTCATTTCCAGGTACAGCTGCGTGCCCTCGCGCGTGCGCTCGCCCACGCCGGCGAAGACCGAGTAACCGCTGTGAAACTTGGCGATGGAATTGATCAGTTCCTGAATGGTGACGGTCTTGCCCACGCCGGCGCCGCCGAAGATGCCGGTCTTGCCGCCTTTGGTCAGCGGAGCGATCAGGTCGATGACCTTCATGCCCGTCTCCAGAATCTCAACGGCGGCCTTCTGTTCTTCAAACGAGGGCGGCGGGCGGTGTATCTGATACTTGAGGTCGGCTTTGGGTTGCGGACCGCCGTCGATGGCGTCGCCCAGGACATTGAAGATGCGGCCCAGTGTCGCGGGGCCGACGGGCACCGCAATCGGTGCGCCGGTCGGTCTCACGGCCACGCCGCGCTGCAGGCCGTCGGTGGTGTCCATGGCGATGGCACGCACGCGGTTTTCGCCCAGATGCGCCTGCACTTCCAGCACCAGGCGACTCCTGCCCGCGCGCTCGATCTCCAGCGCATCGTAGATGCCGGGCAGGCGTTCATCTTTGAAAGCAATGTCGACTACCGCGCCTTTGATCGCCACCACAACTCCCATGTTCCCCGTGCCGTTCCCGCTTGACATCAGCTTCTCCTTCGATTTCCCTTGGTTGATCCTTGATTGTTCCTGTACTGCGCTAGCGGGCCTGCAGCACAACATAAACAGGCAAGCCGCTGCGTTCATGCGCGATGAACACCTCTTTAACCTGCAGGCCCATTGCGTTGGCAATCTGTGTAAATGCTTTTCGCCGATTATAAACGGCAAAACGGTCCCACAGCACAATGTATCGCCGCGACGGATCGCGCAACAACTCACGGGCGCGTTGTTTGAACAGGTCGCCCGGCTCCGCTGTGAAGCCGAATATCTCCTCCGGGCGGACGCGCTCGTCCGTCAGCACCCGCACGTTCTTTTCGATGCCCCAGTCCAGAGCAATCGGCTGGGCGACGTGCTGCGCGTCCAGATAGGCCGCCAGCTTATAGATAGCGTCTGAAAAACGCCCCGACCCGCCGGTCTGGGCAAGTTTAGCATGATGCTGCTGGCTGACCCACAGGTCGCGCGACACAGGCAGCGCCAGCAGTGCACAGGCCAGAACAGGCGTTATCAAACGGCGCTTCCTCTCCCGGTCTCCACCGCGCACCAGGATGCGGCCGAGCGCACGCGCCAGCCAGGCCGCCGCGACCGCCACCACCATCTGCGGCAACGGCACGATGATGAACAGGTGCGTGGCCCACAGCCCGGACACGGTGAACGCGCTGAGAAATACGGTCGCAGTGATGGCCGCCAGCAGCGCCAGCCACTTGCGCCATTCCGGGCGCCGCAGCGCCAGGCCGCTGCCGATGACGGCGGCAGCGACGAACGCCGGCACGGAGAAGACGTTGCTGAACGGCACGCCGTTGTACCAGAAATAGCTGCCGTCCATGAAAACGTTAAAGTCGGCGATCGCCTTGCCCAGGTTGGCCGGCAGGTCAAGGTTGTTCACGCCGTAGTCGGTGGTCTGACCCAGCGACTTGAACATCAATTCCAGGGTGTAAGCGTTGTGCAGGTCGAACGGCTGGCGCAGCAGGCCGGCCAGGTTATAGTAAATCAGCGGCGCAGCGCCGATCAGACCGCCGGCCAGCAGCCACGGCAGCGCCCGCGCCCCCATGCGCAGGCGCTCCTGCCAGCGCCCTGCCCGGCTGAAAATCAACCAGACCAGCGCGACAACGGTCAGCACCACCACCCACCACAGGAAAATCATTTTCGCCCACAGCCCTAACCCGATCAACAGGCCGGCCAGCAGCAGAGTTAAATTGGAAGCTGGAGAGTAGAGAGGAGCGATTGGGGATTGTCCGACTCCGCAGTCCTTCGGCTTCATCCGTCGTCCGCTCTCCTCTCCCTTCTCGCCACCTGCCTCTCGCCTCTCGCCTCTGACCTCTGACCTCTGTCCTCTTGCCGCCTGCCTCTCGCCTCCTGCCTCTCGCCTCTCGCTTCTGACCTCTGACCTCTGTCCTCTCGCCTCCTGCTTCTCGCCTCTCGCTTCTGACCTCTGACTTCTGACCTCTGCCTTCTGACCTCTGCCTTCCGACCTCCGCCTTCTCCACCGTTCGATCAGCAGCAGGCTGCCCAGCGAGAACACCGTCATCACCGAGGTTACGCTGATGCCCTGGCGGCTGAACCAGATGAACGACGGATTGACCGCCAGCAGGAACGCCGTCAGGAGAGCCGCGCTGCGCCCGAACCAGGCGCGCGCCAGCGCAAATGCCAGCACGATGGTCACGGCGGAGAAAAGAATCGGCTCCAGCCGCGCGGCAACGACGCCGGGGCCGAACAACAGCATGAACGGGATGTTCAGATAGCCGTTCAGGCTGCCCATATAGTCCAGCAGCATCACCGGGAAAGCGGTGCCCCCGATGGTGACGCCGATACCGCGCAGCAGCTCCACCGGCTCATGATGCAGCAACTGCAACATGGGGACGAGATCAAGCGCCTCATCGTAGTAAAAACCCGGCAGGGTCAACTGATGCAGGCATATCGCCAGGAACAGGGCTACGGCAAGCGCCAGTGCGGCGCCGGTGCCCAGTTGCAGGGCGGAAGGCGAGACCGCGAACCGCGGAGAACGGCGCGGCGATTCCGCATTCCCTCTCGATTCGACCATTACGCGGCTGTTATCCTGCGCCGGTGATCTGGGCCAGCGCCTCAGCGCCGCCGGAAATATCCAGCAGTTCGTTGGTGATGCCCTGCTGGCGGGCTTTGTTATAGGAGAGGGTGTAGGAGGTAATCAGGTCCGAGGCGCTGTCAGTGGCGTTGCGCATGGCGGTCATGCGGGCGGAATGTTCGCTGGCCAGCGATTCCAGCACGGCCTGATACACCTGCAACTCGGTCAGGCGCGGCAGCAGCGTGTCCAGGATTTCCTGCGGGCCAGGCTCGAAGTCGTACACCGGCTGCGGCGCATCCTTCGTGCGTTCGGGGATCAGGGATTTGGTCGCCAGCGGCAGCAGCGGCACAATCGCCGGCTTCTGCGCGGCGCGGCTGATGAACTCCGTATACGCCAGCAATACTTCGTCCGCCTTGCCGTCCAGGAAATCGTCAATCAGCGCGCGTGTGGCAGCGGTGGTATCGAGCAGCGCCGGGCGGGGCGGCAGGCCGGAGAAATCGGCCAGCACACGGCCGCCGCGCCGGTAGATAAAGTCGCGCCCCTTCTTGCCGATCGTGACGTAGGCGGTGGGCTTGCCCGCCTCGGCGGCATAATCCATGGCGGCGCGCGCCACGTTCGTGTTGAACGCCCCGGCCAGCCCGCGGTCCGACGAGATGACCAGGATGTAGATATTGTTGATCTGCTCGCGGCTGGTCAACAGCGGATGGTTGGCTTCGCCGCCGGCCAGAGATGCCACACTGGCCAGCAATTCGCGCGCCTTGGTCGCATACGGGCGCGTCGACGTGACCTGCTCCTGGGCGCGCCGCACCTTGCTGGCGCTGACGGCTTCCAGGGCGCGCGTAATCTGGCGTATGTTGCGGACGCTGCGGATTCGCCGGCGGATTTCTCGTGCTGTTGCCATAGAGAATAACGAAGGCGGACAGCGGGCGGCGACGCACCCGCTGGCCGCGCTAGGTGTTCCAGGTCCTGTTGAAGTTTTCGATGGCCGCTTTCAGTTTCGCCGTGGTGTCGTCGCTGAGGCGTTTTTCGGCGCTGATCGTCGCAACGATGTCCGGGTTCGCTGATTCCATGTAGGCGTTGAACGCGGTCTCCCAGGCTTCGATGCGGTTGACCGGCACGGCGTCGAGGTAGCCGTTGGTGGCGGCATAGATCGCGGTCACCTCGGCGGCCAGCGAGCGCGGCTCGTACTGTTTCTGTTTCAGCAGTTCCGTCAGGCGGCGCCCGCGTTCCAGTTGCGCCAGGGTGGCTTTATCCAGGTCGCTGCCGAAGCTGGCGAATGCCTGCAGTTCGCGGAACTGCGCCAGTTCCAGCTTCATGCGGCCGGCCACCTGTTTCATGGCGCGCGTCTGGGCGTCGCCGCCGACGCGGCTCACACTCAGACCGACGCTGATGGCCGGGCGAACGCCCGCGTTAAACAGGTCGGTTTCCATGAACAACTGCCCGTCGGTAATCGAGATGACGTTGGTGGGCACATAGGCGGAGATGTCGCCGAGCTGCGTCTCGATGATGGGCAGCGCGGTCACGGACCCGCCCGAGTTGGGGTCGCGCACCAGCTTGTAGCCCGCGCCCAGTTGCTTCAGGTCGTGTTTGGCGCTCTCCTCGCCCAGCGCGCCGCTGTAGCGTTTGCCGTCCACGCCGCGGCCGTCTCCCCAGTCGGCGGAATCGCCGGCCTTGCGGATGACGAAGTGGGGAGCCAGGCGCGCCGCGCGCTCCAGCAGGCGCGAATGCAGGTAGAAGATATCGCCTGGGTACGCCTCGCGCCCCGGCGGGCGGCGCAGCAGCAGCGAAACCTGCCGGTAGGAGTAGGCGTGCTTGGTGAGGTCGTCGTACACACACAGCGCATCGATGAAGCGCTCCGTGTAGCCGGGGACGGAGACGCCGTTCTCCATGATCTCCTCGCCCATGGCCGCGCCAGCGTACGGAGCGATGTACTGCAGGGCCGCCGAATCGGATGCGCTGGCCGCCACGACAATGGTGTAGTCCATCGCGCCGAAACGTTCCAGCACCGCGACGACGCGCGCCACCTGCGCCAGCTTCTGGCCGATGGCGACGTAGATGCACACCATGCCCTTGCCTTTCTGGTTGATGATCGTGTCGATCGTGACGGCGCTCTTGCCGGTGCTGCGGTCGCCGATGATCAACTCGCGCTGGCCGCGCCCGATCGGGAAAACAGCATCGATGACCTTGATGCCGGTCTGCACCGGCGTATCCACGTTGGCGCGGTCAATGACGCCGGGCGCGATGCGTTCCAGCGGGCGGAACGACGCGGTATTGATGGGGCCTTTGCCGTCCAGCGGGCGGCCCAGCGGGTCCACGACACGGCCCACCAGCGCCTCGCCGACGGGAACGGAAATGACGCGCCCGGTGGAGCGCACGGTGTCGCCCTCTTCGATGTTCTGATAATCCCCCAGGATGATGACGCCGACCTCGTTTTCGTCAAGGTTCAAAGCCATGCCCAGCGTATTGGTCTTGGCGAACTCCACCAGTTCGCTCGACTGGACATTCGGCAGCCCGCTGCAGCGT
>JAKALH010000178.1 GCA_021813225.1 Chloroflexota bacterium | reverse complement strand
TGAGCGTCATCATCTTGCGCGCAGTGATCTGGCCGTTGTAGACGACGGGCTTGGCCGCGATGCGCCCCACGCCCAGGATGGCCGCCTCGGGCACGTTGATGATGGGCGTGAACCCGTCCACATCCATCGGGCCGAGGCTGGTGATGGTGAAGGTGCCGCCGAAATCGCCGGGCAGCGAGCGCCCCTTGCGGGCGCGGTCGATCAACTCGCGCAGTTCGCTGCCGATCTGGCGCAGGTTCTTGCGGTCGGCGTCGCGCACGACCGGCACCAGCAGCCCGCGGTCGGTGTCCACGGCCATGCCGATGTGCACCGGCCCCAGATATTCGATTGCATCCGGGATGATGCGCGCGTTCATGTACGGGAACTTGCGCAGCGCCGCGGCCGTCACGCGGATGAGCAGGTCGTTGTACCCCGGCGTGAAGCCCCACGCTTCCGATACTTTGGCCTTGAGGCGTTCGCGCAGCGCCACGAATTCGGTGGCGTCCACGTCCATGAATATCGTCACGCGCGCCACCGTATGCGCGCTGGCCGCCATGCGCTCGGCGATGATGCCGCGCACACCCTTCAACGGAACGCGCTGCAGCACTTCCGGGACCGGCTCACCCGCCAATGGCGCAGCCGGAACACCACCGACCTGGATTGCCGGCGCGGCGACGGCAGGCGCCTGCTCTTCCGCTTCCTTTCTCCCTGGCTCCTCGGCTCCCTTGCTCTTATCGATGGCCTGCTGTACGTCCTCCTTGGTAATTGCACCGCCAACGCCGCTGCCCGCGAGTGTGCGCAGGTCGATGCCGGCTTGCTCCGCCATGCGCTCGGCTATGGGGGTAGCCCTAGGCGCGCTGGCCAGGAAAGCCACAACATCGCGCTCGGCCACGCGCACACCGCCGCCGCCCGTGGGCGTCACCCTGGACAGGTCGACATGCTCTTCTGCGGCCAGCTTCCTCGCGCGCGGCGATGCGAAGGTTTTGCCAGCCCCTGCGGCGGGAGCCTGGGCGGCGGGTGGCGCGGCCGGTTCAGCCTGTGTCGTTGGCGCGGCTTCTGCGGGGGCTGTTTCTGCGGGCGCGCCCTCGACCGTAAACTTTTCGTCGGCCTTACCGACGGTCGCCACGACGGTCAGCACCGGCAGCACCGTATCTTCCTTGTACGGCCCGAAGTGGATAAAGCCCTTGGCGGGCGACTCGACCGCGAATACGGCCTTGTCGGTCTCGACCTCCAGCACTTCCTGGCCCTGATCGACCCGGGCGCCGTCTTCCACCAGATAGCGCACCAGCCGCACTTCCTCGACCGTCTGCCCCAGCTTGGGAATAAACAGTTCTTTTGCCATGGCTTATGGTTTACCCGATAACCTTGCGGCACGCCTCGACGATGCGGTTCGTGTTGGGAATCGCCAGGTCTTCCAGAATCTCGGCGCGCGGGACCGGGACATTTGCGGACGCGACGCGCACCATCGGCGCGTCCAGGTAATCGAACGCGGCTTCGTTCACCTGCATCATCACTTCGTTGATGAAGCTGGTGTTCTCGTACGATTCGGTCACGCCGACCAGGCGCCCGGTCTTCTTGACCGATGCGACGACGGTATCGATGTCGAGCGGCTTCAGGCAGCGCAGGTCGATGACCTCGACGTCGATGCCCTCTTTAGCCAGAATTTCGGCGGCTTCGAGCGAGCGCAACACCATGCGCGAATACGTGACGATAGTGATATCCTTGCCGGCGCGTTTGATATCGGCCACGCCGAGCGGGATGACGTAGTCCTCATCCGGCACCGGGCCTTTCTCTTTATAGAGCATCTTGTGCTCGATGAACATGACCGGATTATCGTCGCGGATGGCCGCCTTTAGCAGGCCCTTCACGTCGTAGGGCGTCGCCGGCATGACGACATAGATGCCCGGGAAGTGCGTCCACAGCGATTCCAGGCTCTGCGAGTGATGCGCGGCGATGGCGCGCCCGGCGCCGCCCTCGGTGCGCACGACCATCGGCACGCTCGTTTTGCCGCCGAACATGTAGCGGTTCTTGGCGCCCTGGTTGGCCAGCTGGTCCATCGCCAGCGGCGTGAAGTCCACGTACATGATTTCGGACACGGGCCGCATGCCGGCCATGGCCGCGCCGACCGCCGCGCCGGCGATGCTGGCCTCGGAGATGGGTGTATCCAGCACGCGCCATTTGCCGAACTTCTCGAACAGGCCGCGCGTAGCGCCGTAGGCGCCGCCGTACAGGCCGATGTCCTCGCCCAGGCAGAACACGCGCTCGTCGCGAGTCATCTCTTCGCGCAGCGCATCGGATATCGCCTGCGCGTAGGCCACCTGCTTGAACTTCGCCGGGTCCGCTTTGATTTCAGCGCGCAGACGCTGGTCGGTCGCCAGGTCGGTCTGGGTGGTCTTCGCTGGCGCGAATACGTCGGTATAGAGCTGGTCGGCGTCAGGCTCCGGCGACGAGGTGGCAAACTTGACGGCAGTCTCGATTTTGTTCTGTACCGTCTCGTCCATCCTGTCGAACTCTTCCTCGCTCAGCCAGCCCATCGCTATCAACCCGTCGCGCAGGGCGTTGATGGGGTCGCGCTTCTTCCACGCCGCTTCCTCATCTTTGGTGCGGTACGCGCGTGGGTCGGAATGCGAGTGCCCGTAGTAGCGGTAAGTCTTGCACTCGACGAGGGTAGGCCCTTTGCCTCCGCGCGCGCGGTCAACCGCCTGCTTCACAGCCCCGCGCACTTCCAGCACGTTCATGCCATCGACCACCACGCCCGGAATGTTGTAGGCGCAGGCGCGTGCGGCGGCATCCGGCAGTTTGCTCACGGTCTCCCACGGCACCGACATGCCGTACAGGTTGTTCTCGCAGACGAAGACGACCGGCAGGTCCCAGATGCTGGCCATGTTGAGCGACTCGTGGAAGCTGCCTTCGTTGACGGCGCCGTCGCCGAAGAAGCACAGCACCACTTTGTCGGAGCCTTTCATTTTCTCGGCCAGCGCCGCGCCGGTGGCGACGGCGATATTGCCGCCCACGATGCCCGTGGCGCCCAGGTTGCCGTGCGTCACGTCGGCGATGTGCATCGAGCCGCCCTTGCCCTTGCAGTAGCCGGTGGCCTTGCCCAGAACCTCGGCCATCATCTTGTTGTAATGCTCCTGCCTGGCTTCGGGCGTCCTGGCAGACTTGTCGCCGTGGGCGTGCCCGTGGCCGTGGCCGCGGTGCGTACTGGTGACCAGGTCGCTGTCGCTGAGCGCGCCGATTGCGCCGACGGCGACCGCTTCTTCGCCTGCGTACAGGTGCGAAGCGCCTTTCAGCACCGCCTTGCCCAGGAACTCGGCAATCTGGTTTTCCAGCGCGCGGATTTCCATCATCTGGCGCAGATAGCCCAGCACCTCCTCCTTCGACAGTTCCTGTTCCTCAATCGAGCCTTCTGTCTTTACGCGGATGTCCGCCGCGGATGCTGCTACCGTCATATTCGTTTACCTCTCTAAAATCTTCAGTGCCTAGACCACAACAACTTCGATGCCCCGGGCGCGCATTTCTTCGATGGATGCACGGGGCGCGAGCGAATCTGTAATTACTGTATGGATATTTTGAATGGCGGCGAACGACGCAAGCCCGACGCGCCCCCATTTGGTCGCGTCCAGCACGGCAATCAACCGGCGGCACATGGCGACGAGCGGGCGCTTCACTTCGGCCTCTGCGGCGCTCACGTCGGTCAGGCCCTCGGGGATGCTCAACCCGTGCGCGCCAAAGAAGCCTTTCTGGATGTTGAACTTGCGCAGCATCTCCAATCCGTCTACGCCGATCAGCGAGACAGTCTCGCGGCGCAACTGGCCGCCCGGCATCACCACGCTGACGCCCGGCGCGTCCAGCATTTCCTGTGCGATGACGAGGCCGTTGGTGATGATCGTGAGGTGGCGATGCTGCTTGAGCCGCTGCGCAATCGCGAGCGCGGTGCTGCTGGAGTCGAGAAAGATGGCGTCGCCATCGGCGACCATGGCAGCGCCGGCTTCGCCGATGCGGTTTTTCTCTGATACCTGCTGCTGCCGACGCAGCGACAGCGACAGTTCCGGCAGACCGCGCCCGGCTGGCACAGCGCCGCCGTGCGTGCGCACCAGCAGGTTGAAATCCGACAGCGCCTGCAGGTCCGCTCGTATCGTGACTTCAGAGACGTTGAACTGCTGGCTGAGTTCGCTGACGGTTACGCGACCGCTTTTCTGCACCTGGCGCAGGATTTCCTGGCGTCGCTCTTCCAGATAAAGCTCTTTCATTGTTGCCTGACGAGCCGCCTCCAGATGGATACGGCGCGGGTTGCGCCAACAGTTTTGATATTTTACGATTACTTTCAAATTAACGCAACTTGAAACCGCCATAATTCCCGCTATCCTGAGATTATTCTGATATTTGCTGAATCCACAGATGCGCTTGACAATAAAACGTAAATTCGCGCTTGACAGTTTGCTCCAACGCTGTATACTCGTGACCTACAGGCGTACCGGAATACCAGATTCCTGTACCCCGCTGTATTGTTTGAAACTCTGCTCGAGGTCCAAGCAGCCTCCGTGTGCAACGCACCGGGGGCTGCTTCGTTTTTCGGCAGCCGCGACGCAGCCCCCATTGGTTGTAGAGGTGTCAAAATGCTGATCGCGGTTGCCGTGTTTCTCGTCGCCTATGTGGTGATTGCCAGTGAAAAATTCCCGCGCCATTACGTGGCTGTGATCGGCGGGACGCTGCTCATCGTTTTCGGCATCCTGAGCCCGCTCGAAGCCTTTCACTACATCAATTGGGAGACGATCGGCCTGCTGCTGGGCATGTTTATCCTGGTGGCCATTCTGATCGAATCCGGGTTCTTCGGCTGGCTGGCGCTGACGGTGGTGCGCAAGACGAACTACCACCCCGGCAAGGTATTCATCCTGCTGCCGCTTCTGGGTGCTGCCATGGCGACGATGATGGACAGCATTACGGTGATGCTGTTCCTGTCGGCGTTGACGTATCAGTTGTGCAAGCTGCTGGAGATCGACCCGATTCCGCTCATCATCGCCGAGGTGTGCGCCGCGAATGCGGGCGGCTCGGCCACGCTGGTGGGCGACCCGCCCAATGTGATTCTGGGGACGGCACTTGGGTTCAGCTTCGCGGATTTCGCCCGCAACACGGGGCCAATCTCCATCCTGGCCGCCGTGGTCAGCACTGCGCTGTTCTATCTTAAGAGCCGCAAGGCGCTGGCCGCCGCCCAGGGCGCGCTGGACGCCGAAGCGGCCCGCGAGATTGAGGAACTGCACCGCTCGCGCCTGCAGCACCGCGTCATGCAGGTGGGATTGGTATTTTTCGGCATCGCAGTTGTGCTGCTGGTGTTGCATCACTGGCTGGAAGGCTGGTTCGGCGTCAAAGTGACGGCGCCGGAAGCCGCACTGATCCCGGCTGTGTGCGCGTTGGCCGTGATGTTCATCATTGATCGACGGAACAACCACGTGGCGTTGCGCGGGACAATCAAACATATCGATTTCGAGAGCCTGGTGTTCTTCGCCGGGCTGTTTGTGCTGGTCGGCGGCCTGGAAAAAACGCAGCTCATGGACGGGGTCGCGAAAATGCTGGGTTCGCTGGCGTCCAGCAATCACACGGCATTCCTGATGGCGCTGCACTGGGGCGCGGGCGGAATCAGCGCGGTGGTCGATAACGTGCCGCTGGCGCTGGGCATGACCTATGTGCTGAAAGACCTGGCGCAATCGCCCGCCGCGCCGGCGCTGGCCATCATGGTGTGGTCGCTGGCGCTGGGCCTGAACATGGGCGGCAGCATGACGCCCGTCGGTGCATCGGCCAATGTCGTGTCGTACGCGTATCTGGAGAAGCACCATGGCAAGGTAGGCTGGTGGACCTGGATCAAGGCTGCCGTGCCGCCCACCGTCGCCGCCATGGCTGTTGCTTCGTCACTCGTGCTGCTCAAAGGCCTGATCGGCTGGTACTGAGTGAGGCGCTCATTGTCGTTGTAAATTGTCGTTGTAATGGGTTCAAGGCATCATTGCGGAGGTGTTTATTGAGCGGATGAAGATCAAACCTGCCCTGTGAGCAGAGTGCCCCGACGCACCCCCTGCCGCTACAGATCAGATCACGCGAAGTTATTTGATCCGTTTTCGGATGTGCGCCGCGACTGTTGTCGCATCATGGCGACATCGGTCGCCCTTGCAGCCCGGTAGCTGCAACAACACAAAAATCTAGTTGGAGAAGAGAGCACTCATGCAATCCCTGAGAAAAAATCGCCTGTTTCGTTTTGCGGTGCGCCTGGCGGCGACCGTATCGTCGTTAGCCGTCTTTATATTCCTGGCCCCGCATATTTTCGCGCAGAATAATCCGCCGCCTTCGCTGGATCAGGTGGCGGCCACTGCATCCGACGCCGCCGTCGGCATCAACGTCATGTGGATGATCATCGGC
>JAKALH010000177.1 GCA_021813225.1 Chloroflexota bacterium | reverse complement strand
CTGCTGTTCATCTATATGCTCTCCGTAAAAGGCATCGAGGTTGAGTATAGTGCCGCGAGGGGAAAAGCTGCCGGCGCTAAAGTTAGCTGCCAGAAATTCCTGGCACCTTGCGCGGCGGTTGAAACCGCGCGCGACGTCGTGACGCTCCAGCTCGCTTGATCAGGCTTTGCATCGGTTGCCCGCGACCTGGAGTCGCCGGGCAAATGTGTCAGAAACCTGCGCGGCGACTGGCTTAGCGCCGGCAGATCATACGGTCATCGGTGATGCGAAAGATCAACCGACGCCCAGATAGGCATTTCTGACCTGGGGGTTATCGCGCACTTCGGCGGCGCTGCCCTGCAGGACGACGCTGCCCGTCTCCAGCACATAGGCGCGCTGCGCCACCGACAGCGCCATCAGCGCGTTTTGTTCCACCAGCAGGATGGTCGTGCCCTGCGAGTTGATTTCTTTGATGATGCGGAAAATCTCCTCGGTCAGGATCGGGCTGAGGCCCATGGACGGCTCGTCGAGCAGCAGCAGTTTCGGGCGGCTCATCAGGGCGCGCCCCATCGCCAGCATCTGCTGCTCGCCGCCGGAAAGCGTGCCGCCCAACTGGTTGATGCGCTCCTTCAGGCGCGGGAAACTGGCAAACACCCGCTGCATCGACGCCTGTATCTCCGCGGGATTGCGGCGGGTATAGGCGCCCATCTCCAGGTTCTCCTGAACGGTGAGCGGGGCGAAGATTTTGCGCCCTTCCGGCACCTGGCTGATGCCCAGGCGCACGATCTGCTCCGCCGCCACCGTGCTGATGTCCTGGCCGCGAAAGCGGATGTGGCCGCTGCGCGAACGCAGCAGGCCGGATATGGTGCGCAGCGTGGTGGACTTGCCCGCGCCGTTTGCGCCGATCAGGGTCACGATTTCGCCCTCTTCCAGACTGAAGGAGACGCCCTGCAGCGCGTGGATGGCGCCGTAGAAAACGTTCAGGTCATTGACTTCAAGCAGCATGTGTCGCTCCCTTGCCCAGGTACGCCTCGACGACGCGGGGGTTGGCCTGGATCTCCTTCGGGGTGCCGCGCGCAATCACTTCGCCGAAGTCCATCACCGTGATGCGCTCGCAGATGCCCATCACGAAGCGCATCTGGTGCTCGATCAGCAGGATCGTCAAATTGAAGCGGTCGCGGACGAAATGTATCAACTCCATCAGCGTCACGATCTCGGCGGGATTCATGCCGGCGGCGGGTTCGTCCAGCAGCAGCAGGCGCGGGTTGGACGCCAGCGCCCGCGCGATTTCCACGCGGCGCTGTTCGCCGTACGGCAGGTTCATCGCCAGCTCATCCTGGATGCGCTCCAGCTTGAAGATGGCCAGGAAATCCTGCGCCTTCTCGGTCAGTTCGCGCTCCATCGCTGCGTACCGTTTATTGCGCAGGATGGCGTCGATCATGCTGTAGCCGGCGTGCGGGTGATAGGCGATGCGCACGTTATCCAGCACGCTCAGGTTGGGGAACAGGCGGATGTTCTGAAAAGTGCGGCCCACGCCCATCTGCGTGACTTCGTAAGGGTCAAGACCGGCGATGTTCTGCCCGTACAGCATAATCTCGCCGCTGGTGGGCGTATACAGGCCGCTGATCATATTGAAGCAGGTCGTCTTGCCGGCTCCGTTCGGGCCGATCAGCCCGACGAGTTCGCCGGGGTAGATGGTCATGTCGAAATCGTTCACGGCGCGCAGGCCGCCGAACATCTTGTTGAGCTTGCGCACATTGAGCAGCGGCTGCGCAGCGCCGGGCGTCTGCGAGGTTGTGACCGGATTGGCGGTTGTCTGTGTCATGGTTGCCTTCCTGTCGTCACTTCACCACGGGTGCGATGCCGGCCAGCCCATTGGCCGCCTGATTCGTCTCACGGCGCGGAACGGCGCGCGGCTTGAGGAAACCCCACTCCACGCTGCCCAACAGTCCCTTGGGGCGCACCAGCATCATCAGCAGCAGCGTGATGGGATACAGCACATAGCGCCAGGTGGGCGCTTCGGTGCCCAGTTGCCCCAGCAGCACGCGCAGCATGCCTTCCAGGAAGAACATCCAGAAGAACCCGGCCACGATCGTGCCGGTCATGCTGCCCAGGCCGCCGAAGACGACGATGATCAGCGGGTTAAAGCCGAGGATAAAGTCAAACGTGCCCGGGCTGAGGAAGCCGATGTAGTGCGCGTACACGCCGCCGCCGATGCCGGCAAACAGGCTGCCGGTAACGAACGCCAGCAGCTTGTAGTTGGCGATGTTGATGCCCATCGCCTTGGAAGCGGTCTCATCCTCGCGCACCGACAGGATGGCGCGCCCGGTGCTGGAGTGCATCACATTGCGCATCACCACCACCACGCCCAGCAGGAAGACGAACGCATAGAACCAGGTGGTGACCTGCGGGATGCCCACCATGCCGCGCCCGCCCTTCATCTCCGGGAACGGCAGGATGGTGTCCGAGTTGACCATCAGCGTGTTCACGACGATGGTGAAACCCAGCGTGGCGATACCGAAGTAGTCGCTGCCCAGCGTCAGCACAGGCAGACCGAACAGGAAGGCTACTTCCGCCGCGAAAGCGCCCGCAATCAGGACGGACAGCACGAACACAACCTGCACGGCCAGGTCGCCGCGCAGGATACCCGGCACATCGGAAGTGCCGAACAGCGACGCCAGCAGCGGGCTGAGCGAAGCGCCGACGAAGAAAGCGACGGCGCCCGCAATCGCCACGCCGATGAGGTACAGGGTGAATGCCGACAGCACCGGCAGGCCGCGAAACCGGCTGAGCACTCGGTTCAACCCGAGGATGACCAGGCCGATCAGCACAACACCGATGCCGGCCACCAGCAGGCCGCCCGCATCGCCGTTGGTCCAGCGGTAGGTGATATCGGCGGCTGTGTAGGCGCCGATGCCGTAAAAGCCCCACTGCCCCAGGCTGAACTGCCCGTTGAATCCGTAGATCAGGTTCAGGCCCAGCGAGACCATGGTGATGGTGCAGGCCTGGAACAGCAGGCCGGTGTCGAAGTTATTGAGGATGGGCGAATTCAGCGGGAACAGAATGGCAATCTGCACGACGGCGAACAGGGCGATGACGCCGCCGATTTTGACCCATTTGGACGCATGGCCCATCACGCGCAGCAGGCCGTAGACCCACGCCATGACGACGGCAATCTTCACGATGCTGATGAGCAGGGAGAAAGGATCCAGTTCCATGGGTGACTCCTACACCTTTTCCTTCTCCGGCTCCCCGAAGATGCCGGTGGGCCGCACCAGCAGCACGATGATGAGGATGGTGAATGCGATGGCGTCGCGCATAGGCGTGGAGATATAACCGGCGGTCAGCGACTCGGCCTGGCCCATGATCAGCGCGCCGATGAACGCGCCGGGGATGCTGCCGATGCCGCCCAGCACCGCGGCGACGAAAGCCTTCAGGCCGGGCAGCACGCCCAGCAGGGTGTTGATGGATGGATACGCGATGGCATACAACACGCCGCCCAGCCCGGCGAACGCCGCGCCAATGGCAAAGGTGACCGAAATGATGCGGTCGACGTTGATGCCCATGAGCTGTGCGGCCTGCTTATCGAACGCGGTGGCGCGCATGGCCTTGCCGATGCGCGTGCGCCGCACCAGGAACTGCAGCGAAAGCTGCATCAGGATGGAAACCACCATGATGATGATGGCGATGTTCGAGAAGGTGATCGCGCCCTGCGGCGGGGCGTGTCCTTCGGTCACCAGGTGGATGCCGTCATAGATATACCAGGTGACGACGCCGAACGGGCGCTGGTATGGGATGAAACGGGGCGAGAACACGAAGTTGAGCGCGCCGAAGTATTCGAGGAAGAACGACACGCCGATGGCGGTAATCAGGGCGGCGATGCGCGGGGCGTTGCGCAGCGGCTTGTAGGCCACGCGCTCGATCGTCACCGCCATGAGCGCGCACACGACCATCGACAGCAGAATCACAGTCAGCGAACCGATGATGGTGACCAGAATCGGCGGCAGGCCGGGGAAGACCGCAGCCGGCCACCGGTGCAACTGGAAGTGCGAGACGGCAAAGAAGCTCACGAACGCGCCGGCCATGAAGACATCGCCGTGCGCGAAGTTGATGAGCTTGACGATGCCGTACACCATCGTATAGCCCAGCGCAATGAGGGCGTAGACAAAACCGAGTTGCAGGCCGCTGATGGCGATCTGCGCGAACAACTGGGGGTTATCGAAAAAACTGCGGATGAGGACGATCAGGACCAGTAAAGCCAGCGCGAGCAGGAACCCGCGGCCAATCCAGGCCAGCCGTGCTCCCGATTTACGCGTGGCCGGCATGAAAGGTTGCGAAGAATTCGCCTTCTGCATCGGCGCGTACACTCCGGTGGGTCGAACATCGCACACTGCGCGGCGTGCCAGCCAGCCCACTAATCTCTAGAGAGGTATACCGTTCACTCATCGTAGTGAAAGAAGGGCGACCTATGCCGCCCTTCTCTCTTGAACGAGCCTGTGATGGCGCGGTCCGTTACGGAGCTACGACCGAGTCGAACACGACCTTGCCGCCGGTGACATGCAGGATGACCGCCGACTTGACCGGGTTATGGTTCGCGTCGTAGGTGATCTTGCCGGAAACGCCGGCGTAGTTGATCTTGGTCAGGGCGTCCTTCACCTTGGTGGTGTCGGTGCTGCCGGCGTTCTTAATCGCCGTGAACAGCAGGTTGCCGGCGTCATAGGCCAGAGCGGCGAGCGCATCCGGTGTCTTGGGCTGGCCCTTGTCGTCCTTATACTTGGCGCCGTAGGCTTTCACGAAGTTGACCACTGTCGGGCTGGTGTCATCCGGCGAGTAGTGGTTGGTGTAGTAGCCGCCATCGGCTGCTTTCGTGTCCAGGTCCGGAGAGTCCCAGCCGTCGCCGCCCATGAACGGAGCGGTGATGCCCTTTTCCTTGGCCTGTTTGGTGACCAGGTTGACGACGTTGTAGTAGTCAGGCAGGTAAACCAGGGCGGGCTTGGCATCGGCGACCTTCGCCAGGATAGTCGAGAAGTCGGTGTCCTTGCCGGTGTAGTTCTCTTTGCCGACGATCTTCCCGCCGGCGGCGGTGTAAGCAGCCTCGAAGGCTTCAGCCAGACCTTTCACATAGTCGTTAGACTGATCGAGCATAATGAACGCCGTCTTGGCCTTCAACGTGTCCAGCGCGAACTTTGCCGCAACTTTGCCCTGGAACGGGTCGATGAAGCAGGCGCGGAAGATATAATCCTTGACCTTGCCGTTCTGGTCGACCGTCACGCCGGTGGCTGTCGACGTCGGGCTCATCATGATGACTTTCTTGCTGTTGGCATAGTCCGCCACGGGAATGGAAGCCTTCGAGCAGACTTCGCCGATGATGAAGCTGACTTTATCCTGATCGATGACCTTGTGGGCCGCGTTGACGGCCGGGTCAGGGGTGCACTGGCTGTCTTCGACGATGGGGACGATCTTCTGGCCGTTGATGCCGCCCTTGGCGTTCCATTCGTCAATCGCCTGCAGCGCGCCGTCGCGCGTCGAGACGCCGAAGGTGGGCACAGGACCGGACAGCGGAGCCAGGATGGCTACCTTGATATCGCCGCCGGTTCCACCGGCGCTTGCGCAGGCAGAAACGGCAATCGCTGCCAGAGCAAACAAAGACGTAATCTTAAATGCGCGCATTTGACTTCTCCTCACGTTCTGGATGCAATGAAATCCATGACAACTGCGAATGATTCGCAGTCACATGCCCTGAGCCGGTTAACGCCCAGGACGAGCTGCTGTTGTGGGAGGCCCGGTCCCGTTTGTTGATTGCTAATGCTGCTATGGGCAGATCACCTATCTGTATATGATGAATATTCCGTTGCGCGCCGCGTGAAATCTCCACAGCGGCCACCAGGTTATTCGAGCGAACAACCGACATCGGCGCACCTGGGCCAGCCATATCATCGCACCTCCTCAGGTCTTGCGACGACGGGCCGCCCTATTCATCCACCGGGCTTGCACCAAAGCGGGATTATCCTGGCAGATTGGACGGTATTATAGGAGTCACAATTTAGGTTGTCAACCGAAGCTTGACATGCTCATTTAACGATCCTATACTTTTCCCATTCTTTGCCAGGAACATTGCGCCGAATGTCACTCCCACACTATAGAAAGAAGACGCCATTGCTCATACGCACCCTGCAAACCGCCGGCTGGCCGGGTCGCGAGGAGAGTACCGCTCTATGAACGCGAATACGCCGGGGACTGGAGGACTGCGCCGGTTGCTGACCACGCGAGGCGCTATTATTGCACTGCTGTTTCTGCAGGTGATCGCGCTGCCGCTCTTCCCGCCGGAGTCTTTCAAACTGGACAGCCAGGAGTGGTGGCTGCCGGTGCTGCTGATGGTGATGATTCTCGTGGCGGACATCGAACTGGTG
>JAKALH010000176.1 GCA_021813225.1 Chloroflexota bacterium | reverse complement strand
CCGGCGGCTGGACGCGCGCCTTGAGCATCGACGCCGAAATCAACCTGCCCATGACCACATTTGAAACCTGGGAGCAGCTCACGCGGCTGCAGCCGCACGGCATGGGCAATCCCCAACCGGTCTTCGCGGCGCGCGGGCTGACCGTCCACAGCGTCCGCCGCGTCGGCAGGAAACATTCGAGCGACCCGGCGGAACAGCCGCCGCACCTGCAACTGCGCCTGAGAGATACGCGCGGTGCCACCTGGCCCGCCATCGGCTGGCGCATGGGCGAGCGCGCAGCAGAGCTGCGCGCCGGCGGCAGCATCGATGTCGCGTTCCAACTCGATGTCAACGAATGGAGCGGCGAACGCAGTCTGCAACTGCTGCTGCAGGATTTCCGCGCCGGTCAGCGTTAAGTGATTCGCCAGAAGTTCCTGACACTGCTCGCAGCCCGTCTCGGGGCGTTTCCGCTGCGACCGGTTCGTCATGCCCGCGGAGGCGGGCATCCAGGCTCGCAGTTGGTCTGGATTCCCGCTTTCGCGGGAATGACGTCGCAGCGCAAATGTCACCCGCGCCCGTTGTCATCGGTCAGTGCAGCGGTGTTATGCTTTATATGGAATTTGACTGTCGTTTAACATATCACGCAACATGCCAATCCAGATCCTGCCCGATACACTGGTAGCGCGCATTGCCGCAGGCGAGGTGGTCGAACGCCCCTCCTCTGTCATCAAGGAGCTGGTGGAAAATGCCATCGACGCCGGCGCACGCGACATCCGGATTGAATGTGTGGAGGGCGGCCGCCGGCTGATCCGCGTGAGCGACGACGGCAGCGGCATCCGCGCCGCAGAGGCGGCGCTGGCCTTCATGCATCATGCCACCAGCAAGCTGCACAGCGCCGACGACCTCGCGCACATCGTCACGCTGGGATTCCGCGGCGAGGCGCTGGCCAGCATCGCGTCGGTCAGCACGTTTACCTGCAGCACCCGCCACGCCGAGGAAACCGTCGGCACGTTGATGCGCGTGGACAACGGCAAACTGGTCAGCGAGGAGCGCATCGGGCGGACACCCGGCACGACCATGACCATCGAGCATTTATTCGCGCGCGTCCCGGCGCGGCTGAAGTTCCTCAAATCGACGCAGACCGAGCGCGGCCACATCGACGGCATCGTCACGCGCTACGCGCTGGCCTATCCGCACATCCGCTTCACGCTGCTGCACGACGGCCGGCGCTCATTTCAATCGCTGGGCACCGGCGACCTGCGCGACGTGCTGATCGAGGTCTTCGGCCCGACGGCGGTGGAACAGATGGCGCCGGTGGGAGAAGAAAGAAGAGAGATTAGAGATGAGAGATTAGAGATTACGGAGGAGTCCGCCAATCTCAAACCCCCAACCTCCAACCCCCAATCTCCAATCTCTAATCTCCAATCTCTAATCAGCGTGCATGGTTACGCCGCCCTGCCGTCGCTCGACCACGCCAACCGCACGAAGATCATCCTGTTCGTCAACGGCCGCCCGGTGCAGGATGCGAAACTGTCGTATGCGGTGGTGCAGGCGTATCACACGCTTCTGATGACCGGGCGCTATCCCATCGCCGTCATCCTGCTGCAACTGCCCACTGAAGAGGTGGACGTCAATGTGCACCCGGCCAAGGCGGAGGTACGCTTCCGCGATGCCGGCGCCGCGTTCAGCGCCGTGCAGCGGGCGGTGCGGCGCGCGTTACTGGCTAACCTGCCGGTGCCGGAGCCGCCCAGCGTTTTCGCGGACCGCAGGGCGGGGGCGGAGCGAGATGCGGCGCAACCAACAGCCGGAGATTCGACATTCGAGACAGGCGGGGAGAGCCGGACGCCTGTTTCGCAACCGGAAGCCAGCCAGCAGTCTCCCCTCGCCGGCTCCGAGGCCTGGGAGAAAGTCGGCATCGCGCGCAATGCGGCGCCCCAACCATCAATCTCCGGTCCCCAGTCTCCACGCGCTGCGTCCAGTCCCCAGTTGCCCGCGTTGCGCATCCTGGGCCAACTGGCGGCCAGCTACATCATCGCCGAAGGGCCGGAAGGGCTGTACCTGATCGACCAGCACGCCGCGCATGAGCGCATCATGTTCGAGCGCCTGATGGCGGCGCGCGAACTGGGGGCGGTGGCGTCGCAGTCGCTGCTCGACCCCCTGCCGGTGGAGATTCCGGCGGACAGCGCCCACCTGCTGCAGGGCGACCTGGACATGCTGCGCGAGCTTGGCTTTGAGATCGAGCCGTTCGGCGGCAACGCCTTCCTGGTGCGCGCCGTTCCGGCGCTGATGGTTCAGGACGACATCGCAGCGGCTTTGCGCGAGATCGCCGCTGACCTGGAGATGGGCGACGCGCCGCTGCAGAAGGACCTGGAGACGCGCGTGGTGAGGCGCGTATGCAAGCGCATGTCCATCAAGGCCGGGCGCGTGCTCACCTACGCGGAGATGCAGGCACTGGTGCGCGACCTGGAAGCGTGCGACGCGCCGCGCACGTGCCCGCACGGCCGCCCTACCATGATCCAGATCGGCGTGCCGCAACTGGAGCGCGAGTTTGGCAGGGTGCAGTAAACCAGTCAACGGAAACCGTACACAATAGAAGTAACATCAGCTTGGCCGAGGGGAAACCATGACAAAGGAAAAGAAAAGCAAGTCGACCGAAAAGCTTCCAATCGTACACCTGGTATGCCAGGCGCATATCGACCCGGTATGGATGTGGACGTGGCAGGAAGGCGCGCGCGAAGCCATCTCCACGTTCCATACCGCCGCCAACCTGCTCGACGAGTTCCCGGAGTTCGTCTTCAACCACAACGAGAGCGTGTTGTATGAGTGGATCGAGGACAACGACCCCGACCTGTTCGAACGGATTCGCATCCTGGTGAAGGAAGGGCGCTGGCATATCGCGGGCGGCTGGTATCTGCAACCCGATCTCAATATGCCCGCGGGAGAGACACTGGTGCGCGGCATCCAGGAAGGACACCGCTACTTTGAAAGCCGCTTCGGCGTTGCCCCTAAAGTGGCATACAACTTCGACACCTTCGGCCACCCGGCCAGCGCCCCGCAGATCATGGCGCAGGCCGGCTACAGCCTGTACATTCACTGCCGCCCGACGCAGTGGCAGCTCACCCTGCCGGCGGCGCTGTATCGCTGGCAGGGGCATGACGGCACGCGCCTGCTGGCGCTGCGCCCCGACACCGGCTGGTATTGCACCGGCCCCGCCGACAAGCCGGTGTCCGGCGTGCAGACCGCCATGGCGCAGGCGCTGAACGGAATCGCCCAGGCGCGCGAGACCGGGCGCGATGTGCTGGTGCTGTGGGGCCTGGGCGACCACGGCGGCGGCCCCACGCGGGCCGACCTGAAGGAGTTGCGCGTCCTGATCGAGGAGACGGCGGACATCGCCGTGCGGCACAGCACGCCCGAAGCCTACCTGGAACGCATCAGCGCGCAATTGCCCGCCGAGAGCATCCCCGTCTTCGCCGACGAGTTGCAGCGCACCTTCGCGGGCTGCTACACCTCGGTGGCGCCCATCAAGCGCAGCATGCGTCGCGCCGAGGCGCTGCTGGGTGCCGCCGAGAAATGGGCTGCCGTCGCCTGGTGGCGCACCGGCGCAGCCTATCCGCACAACAGGCTGCGCGGCGCATGGAAGGCGGCGCTGTTCAACACCTTCCACGATACGATATGCGGCTCGCTGGCCGAGGCAGCGCTGCCCGGCGTGATGGACTATTTCGGGCACGCCGGCCACATCGCCTCGCAGGTGATCTTCCGCGCGCAGAACGCGCTGGTTCCTGCGACGCCTCCGGCGCTGGGGGCCGTGCCGGTGTATGTGTTCAACCCGCACCCCTACCCCATCAAAGCCGCGGTGGGCGGCCATATCGTGATCGACTATCGCCCGCCGCAGGGGCGCTGGCCTTTCACACTGCTGGACGACAAAGGGCAGGCGGTGCCCTGCCAGACCGGCGGCGGCACCTATGAGCAGACCAGCGGCGGCTTCCAGCCGCACCTGATGTTCGTGGCCGATATGCCCGCTCTGGCGGTGCGCCGTTATGAGGTGCACCCGAACACGAAACCCGCTCGGCGCGCCGCGGGTTCGGCGCCGCTGCAGGTGCAGCAGTCGGCCGCCCAGATCGTGGTGGAGAACCGCTGGCTGCGCGCCACATTCTCGCGCGAGGCCGGCGGCCTGTCGTCGCTGATCGAGAAGTCCACCAACCGCGAACTGCTGCATGGGGCGCTGCACATCGCCGCCATGCGCGACAACGGCGACGCCTGGGGCGGTGAAAATAACGCGGACTTCAATACGCCCGTGGGCGAGTTTACGCCGCTGGCGCCGGACCAGGTCGGCGCGCAGTGGGCCGGCGAGGACGCCGCCGCGGGCGCGCCACTGCGCCTGCTGCCGGGCAACAGCGAACTGCTGCCCGCTGGCATGTCGCGCGAGCTATCCTGCACGGTGGAAGCACTGGTGGGGTGGCGCCAGTCCAAGGCGTCGATCCAGGTGACCCTGTACGCCGACCTGCCGTATGTGGACATCAACACGCGGCTGCACTGGCAGGAGCGCCGCAAGCTGGCAAAACTGGTGCTGCCCTTCGATCTGCCCGACCCGAAGGTCACCTGCGAGGTGCCTTACGGCATCGCCGGGCGCGCCGCCGACGGCAGCGAGCATCCCCAGAACCGCTGGCTGCGGCTCGACGAATCGGATGTGCAGAAACCGGCCAAGCCGAGCGCGAAGAAGGCCAGGCCACGCAGGCTGGCGGTGGGCGTGGCGAACAGCGGTCAGTATGGCTTCGCGGTGACTGCCGACGGCACGGTGGGGCTGAGCCTGGCGCGCGGCGCGGTGCACTCGCGCTGGGGAGAACAGACCATCGAGCCGGACGAGAATCACACGTTCCACGACCAGGGCCAGGTCGATACGCGCTTCCGCCTGCTGGCCGGGCTGGCCGCCGATGTCACCGAGCAGTTGCTGCCGGCGGCGCTGGAACTGAACCAGCCGCTGGATATGTACGCAGTGTTCTACCCGCCCACACCCCGGTTGAATGCGGAGCAGGCGGCGCTGCCGTTCCTGCAGATCAGCCCGCAGACGGTTCAACTGGGCGCGCTGCGCAAGTCCGAGGATGAGGATGCTTTGATCGCGCGGCTGGTCGAGTCGGCGGGGCGGGCCACAGCGGCGACGCTGCGCGTGGAAGGCGCCGGCGGCGACTACAGCCTCAACCTGAAACCCTCCGAGATTGTCACGCTGAAGATCAAACGGGGCAAGAAGGGAGTGACCATCAAACCGTGCGCGCTGCTGGAACCGTAGCGCGAAAAGCAAAACTCCCGGTTTCTGCGAGAAACCGGGAGTTTCTGTTTACCTCGCCTTCACCAGCCGCAAGAAACGGCGCTTGCCCACCTGCAGCACGGTGCCGCCTTCCGCCGGATTGACGGCTTCGAATAGATCGCTGACCCTGCGGCCGTCCAGCGACACGCCGCCCCCCGCGATCAACCGGCGCGCCTCGTTCTTCGACGAGGCCAGCTTCGCGCCGACGATGACATCGGCGATGGCCGGCGCGCCCGCCACCGCGTACGATTCCATCTCGGCGGGCAGTTCGCGCTGCTGGAAGACGGTGCGGAAATGCTCCTCCGCGCGCTGCGCCGCCGCGTCGTCGTGGAAGATCGACACGATCTCGCGCGCCAGTTGCATCTTGACATCGCGCGGGTGCAGCGTCTGGTCGCGCAATCCCTGCTCGATCCGTTCGATCTGCTGCGGCGTGTAGCGCGTCGCCAGCTTGTAATAGATCAGCATGGCCGAATCGGGGATGCTCATCACCTTGCCGTACATATCTTCCGGCTCGCTCAGGATCGGGATGTGGTTGCCCAGCGACTTGGACATTTTAACGACGCCATCGGTGCCGGGCAGGATGGACACGAAGATGCCGATCTGCGGCTTCTGGCCGTGCGCTTCCTGCAGCTTGCGCCCGGCCGTCAGGATGTTGAAAAGCTGGTCGGTGCCGCCCACCTGCACGTCGGTATGCAGCGCCACGGCGTCGTAGCCCTGCATCAGGCTGTAGAAAGTCTCGTGCAGGTAGATGGCGTCGCCTTTCCCCAGGCGGTTGGCGAAGTTCTCGCGCGCCATGAACTGCTGCACGGTGAAGTTCTGCGCCAGTTTGATGACGTCCAGAAAACTCAATTCGCTGAGCCACTCCGCGTTATAGCGCACCTGAGTCCTGCTGCGGTCCAGTATTTTGAAAGCCTGCGCGGCGTAGGTGCGGGCGTTTTCCGCCACCTGTTCGGCGGTCAGCACCGGGCGCAGTTTATCCTGGTCCGACGGGTCGCCCAGCAGGCTGGTGTAGCTGCCGATCAGGAAGATGACCTCGTGGCCCAGTTCCTGGAACTGGCGCAGCTTGCGCATGGTTATGGTGTGGCCGATGTGCAGGTCGGCGGTGCGCGGGTCGTAGCCGCAGT
>JAKALH010000175.1 GCA_021813225.1 Chloroflexota bacterium | reverse complement strand
CCGCAAGGGCAGGCAGCCGCGCCGGCCGCCCGCCACACGCATCGTCACGAGCGCAGCGAGCACGCCCGCCATGCCGGCGAGCGCACACCGCCGGTGGATGCCCCGCGGCCAGGCGCGCCTGAATCTCATCCCGCCGATGCCGCACCTCCGCGCCGGCCAGTGCGACGCCCGCTGCAGCGCAAACCGCCGCCGGAAAATCCCGCCGTAAACGGCTGAGCCGGCTGACTGCTGTGCCCAGGAGTCGGCCCCAGAGCCATCAATCAATTGATATGAAGAAAATTCTTTGTATAGTTGCGCATCCGGATGACCCGGAGTTTTTCGCCGGAGCCACGCTGGCCCGTTGGGCGGCGGAGGGCAATCAGGTCGGCTATGTTCTCGTTACCGGCGGGCAGAAAGGCACCGACCGCACCGACATCACCCCGCATCAACTGGCTGAGATACGCGAGGGCGAACAGCGCAACGCTGCCGCTGTGCTGGGCATCAGCGATCTGCGTTTTCTGCACTACGTGGACGGAGAACTGGCGAACTCGCTGGAACTGCAACGCGATCTGGCGCGCGAGATCCGCCGCGCCAGGCCTGACGTCGTCGTCACAACGGATCACCAGTCGATTCATTCCGGCTCGCGCGGGATCAACCACAACGACCATCGCATCATCGGGTTGGCGGTGTGCGACGCCATCTTCCCGGCTTCCAACAACCGCATGTACTTCCCGGAACTGCTGGCCGAGGGGTTTGAGATGCACCGGCCCGGGGAGATATACTTCGCCGGGCCGGCCGCGCCCAATACGTGGGTGGATGTGGGCGATTACCTGGGGTTGAAAGCGCAGGCGGTATGCCAGCACGTCTCGCAGGTCAAGGAGCCTGACGTGAGCAAAATCGAAGCGCGCTTCCGGCAGGGAACGCTGCGCATGAAAGCCGACGGCAGCGTGTGGTTCGCCGAAGCCTTCCGCCGCGTCACACTGTAAGCGGGCCATACCTGACAGGTCTATCAGACCTGTCAGGTATGGCCCAGGTATGTTCCACGCCTGCCTCAGCGGATGATGAATGCCAGCACGCCCATCGCCGCCATGAGCATGGCGGCCAGCACGGCGGTGCGTTTCAGGTCGCCCATCACCTCGCCATATTCCTCTTTCCAGTCGATTGCGGCGCGGCGTTGCGCCGGTGCCTGAGCCGGCGCGGCAGTTGTGGCAGCCTTATCGGCGGCGGGTCGCGCGGCTACGGCGGCCTGCGGTGTGTTGTAGGCCTCCGGCGGCAGGTTGGGCCGGCGCTGCCGGCGAGCTTTCTTTGCCATGATGAACCCTTGTATCGATTTTCAGATTCAGCGTTGTCGCGGCGCGCCCAACCCTTGTCGCTCGCGATAGGCATCCTGCGCGCGCATCAGCCCAAGAATACCATGAGCCAGCGGCGCGCGCAGCGGCTCCGGCGGCAGCGGGACAGCGCGGCGGTTGACGAAGAACGGCGGGGTCTCCTGCGCCCCCGCCCCGGCGATCATATGGCTGATGGTCAGACCACTCAGCGTTGCCAGCGCCGTGCCGCGCCCCATGCTGCCGACGCTGTACACGATGCGGCTGCCGTCGCCGATAGCGCCGATGTGAGGCACCGTATCGAGTGTGGCTGAAGTCGGCACCCCCCAGCGGTGCGTGATGCGCAGCCCGTGCAAGGCGGGGAACGTCTCGGCGATAAACCCCTGCAGGTGCATGATGCTGGCGGGATATGGCTCAACGCGGGTCTGGTTGCCGCGGAAATAGCGCACGTCGCCGCCGCCCGCCAGCAGCCGGTTGTCCGGTGTCAGCCGGTAGTAATGCGCCAGGTTGCGCGCGTCGCCGATGCCCTGCCGGCCCCGCCAGCCGATGCGCGCCAGTTGAGCGGCGTTCAGCGGCTCGGTCAGCACGATCGACGTGTGCACCGGTGCCTGGCGGCTTTGCAGCAGTTCGAACTGCGCCGTGAAGGCGTTGGTTGCCAGCACCAGTCTATCCGCCTCGACCGCGCCGTGCGGGGTCTGGGCGCGCGCCGGCGCGGTGAACTCCAGGTTGGTAACCGGGCTGCGCTCGTAGACCTCGACGCCCATCCCGACCGCGATGCGCTTCAACTCGCGGACGAATTCAACGGGGTTGACCAGCGCCCCGCGCGGTTCGCGCCATGCGCCCAGGTACGTGGGTGAATCCACCAGCGCGCGCGCTTCCACCGCCCCGATCCACTCGATGCCCGCAATGCCCAAAGCGTGCGCCAGCGCCACCTCGCGCTGGATTCGCAGCGCGTAGGCCGGCGTCGTCGCCACGCGCAGGAACCCGCTCGGCTCCCAGGCGCACTTCAGCGCGTGCGCGCGCACCAGCTCGCCCGCGTAGTCCACGGCGCGTTCCATGTAACGGTGCGCGGCCAGCGCGTTGGCAGCGCCAAAGCGACGCGCCGTGAATCCCAGCGACAGCCCGAACTGCGTATTCACAATGCCGGCGTTGCGACCGCTGCCGCCGGAGCCAACCACGTCGGCCTCAAGGACGGCGACGCGCATGCCCGGGTTGGCTTTCTTCAGATGGTAGGCAGTGGAGATGCCGGTGAGGCCGCCGCCGACGATCAGGACATCGGCGCGCAGCATGCCCTCCAGCGCGGGGCTTTCGGAATACGAGGCGCCGGACTGCTCCAGCCAGAAGCTTTTGACCCGGTAATCGTTGTAGAGTTGCATGGCAGGGAACGGCGATTAGAGATCGGAAACCGGAGACTGGCAGCCGCAGCAATCTCTATTCTCCCACCTCCAGTCCCTACTTCGTCCCCACCCCGAACACTTCGCGCTCGAAGAACCAGGCGAAGGGTATCCAGTTGAAGGCGACATAGCGCAGAGCCGATAGCAGCGTGCCTTCGTTGCGGTGCTGCGGCGGCGTATCCAGCCACACCTTCACGCCGCGAAATCCCGCCCGTGTGAGCACCCGCCGCATGCGCAGGATATCCTGTTCATTGACATGCACCTCGGTGTTGATCGCTACGTTCAAGGCGCGCGGGTTGGCCGGATAGTGGGCGCCCTGGCCCATCATGCGGCGCACCTGGCGCACCAGCGGGTAGGCATAGGCGTCGTACCAGCGGTTGGGCGCGGTGTGGATGATGATCTGACCTTGCGGTTTCAATACGCGCTTGACCTCGGCCAGGCAGGCATCCAGTTCCCAGGGATGCAGGTGCTCCACCACGTCGAACATGAGCACGCGGTCGAACTGATTCGACGCGAAAGGCAGTTGCTTGGCGTCGCCGCGCATGATGCCGTTCTCGCCCGGCTCGCTCTGCATGATGCGGTGCGACAGGTGCACCGCCGCTTCGGAGTAGTCCAGCCCGTACGACTGCGCGCCCAGCCGCGCCACGTGCCGCACGATCTCGCCGCGTCCGCATCCCAGGTCCAGCACGCACATGCCTTTCTCCACGGCGGCGAATTCAAAGGCCTCGCGCAGGCGGCGCGACAGGTGCTCGCCTTCCGTGCGCGTAAACTCCTCGTATCCTTCGCAGGCGGTGAGGAAATATGCTTCATCGTACAGATCGGACGGCAGAGGAGCCTGCTCCTTGTTCACAGCGTTCATGATTTGCGACTCGGTTATTCGGACGTGCAGCCGGGCTTCAGACAATACTACGGTTTGCTCTGCGTCGCCGCCTCGCTGGCGGGAACGCGCTTCACATTGATATACCAACTGCCGATCGTGCGCAAGCGGTCGCTCGGGTACATCATCGGCGGCAGTTGCACCTGCTTGACGCGGCTTGAAATAGCGTATTGATAGGTCGGGTAGTACAGCGGCAGGGCGGGCAACTCATCCGCAAACAACTCCTGGAACTTCCGATAATACTCGAAACGCAGCGTGCGGTCGGTGGTCATGCGCGCGGCTTCCAGCCATTTGCTGGCGTCGGCGTTATCAAAGCCGGTGTAGTTCTGACCCGGCGGGGCGATCTGGCTGCGGTGCCAGATCGGGTAGGGGTCGGGGTCGCCGTCGATCAGGCTGTCCACCAGCGCCACCTGAAACTGGCGCGATGCCAGGAAATCGCGCACCAGATTGCGCACAGGCTGCACGTTGACCTGCACCCCCAGATCGCGCCATTGTTTGGCGATGGCCTCGGCCACGGCGCGGCGGGTCGGGTCGTCCTGCGTCAGCAGGGTGAAGGCGATCGGCTCGCCGTTTTTCTGCCACACCGATACGTTGGACGGCGCGACGGTTGCCAGTTCGTAGCCGGCATCGCGCAGCAACTGCGTGGCGCGGCCGGGGTCATACGGGTAGTGCTTGACGCCGGAATGGTACGCCCATGTGCCGGGAATGAATGGCGTATCCGCCACAATGGCCTGGCCGCCCAGCACATCTTTCACCAGTTTGTCGCGGTCGATGGCCAGCATCAGCGCCTGGCGCACCGATTGATCCATCAGCGCAATGGCACCGCTGTCTTTGCGCAGGTTGATGAACAGCGACGTGTAGCGGGCCTTGGTGGCCGAATAGATGGTCAGATCGCTGCGCGATTCGGCGCGTTTCACATCGCTCAGCGCCAGGTTGCCGAACCCGTCGATATCGCCGGCGCGGTAGGCGTCGAAGGCCGCCTGCACGTTCGGGTAGTAGCGGAAGATCAGGCGCGACAGGTTCGGTTTAGGGCCGTAATAGCTCGCGGCAGGCTCCAGCGCAACGGACGACACGCGGTTGCCGCTGGTGTTGACCTCTGCCACGCGCCAGGGGCCGTTCCCCACCGGTTGCAGGTTGAACGGCAGATTGGTCAGGTCAGCGGCTTTGGTCCCCGTCAGGATATGTTCGGGCAGCAGCCCGATCGTAGTGAAGTCAAGGAACGGCGCCAGCGGCTGGCTCAGCGCGAACTGCACCGTATAGGGATCGATCTTCAACACCTTGATGCTCTGCCACAGCGCGCCGATGTCCGGGCGGCCGGGGAAGGCGGGGTCCTGCAGCAGTTTTGCGGTAAAGACCACGTCGTCGGCGGTGACGGGCGAACCGTCCTGCCATTTGGCATCCTGGCGCATCTTGAACGTATACGTGATGCCGTTGTCGGAGATGCTCCAGGTGGTGGCGATTTCAGGGACGACTTCGCCGGTATCGGTGAAACGTGTCAATCCCACGAACGCCAGGCTGCACAGGTCGCGGTCCTCGTCGTGCAACTGGCACAGCAGCGGGTTGATATATTGCGGCGCGCCGGCAACGCCTTCCACATAGGTGCCGCCCGTGTCCGGGACGGTTACCGTGGCAGCGCTGCGCGGCGCGAGCTGGTAGACGACGAAAGCAATTGCCGCCACCCCGATGACGATCAGAAGCAGCGGCAGACGAAACGAACGCATTTGAACCGTGTCTGTTTTCGCGCTCCGGTTGGCGGCCGGCGTGTACGGCGCAGTCTGCCGTTGCGGCCGCGGCCGGGGAACGAAAATTACTGGGGCACTGACAGGATCACGTTGACGACGGCAAGAGCGAAGAAGGCGATGGCCAGAAATACGGTGATGGTGAAGAGCAGCTTGTCGACGCCGCGCCGTGTCTGGTACACGCTCTGTGCTCCGCCGAAGACGCCGCCGAGTTCCTCACCCTTGCTCTGCACGAGCACGGCAGCGATGAGCGCGACGGCAAGGACGAGTTGCGCAATGCCTAGGAATACGTTTAGGACCATGGGAGTGATTATACCGTGTCGGAAGCCGGCGAGCGCCGCCAAATCGTGAGTAGAATGACAGTATGTCGGTTGTCGATGAAGTCCGAAGCCGTATCGATATCGTCGAGGTAATCGGCGCCTATGTCAAGCTGACCCGCAGCGGGCGCAGCTTCAAAGGCCTGTCGCCGTTCCAGAGCGAACGCACGCCTTCGTTCTTCGTCTTCCCTGAAACGCAGACCTTCAAAGATTTCTCCAGCGGCGAACAGGGCGATGTGTTCTCCTTTCTCATGAAGAAAGAGGGCATGACCTTCCCGGAGGCTCTGCGCGAACTGGCGCATCGCGCCGGCGTGGAACTGGAGCAGCGCACCGAGACGCAGCGCCGCAACGAGGGCTACGAGGAGCGCCTGCGCGAAGCCGTGTCCCAGGCCGCGGAATACTTCCATCAATTACTGCTTAACGCGCCGCAGGCGGCTAACTGCCGGGCTTATGTGCGCGAGAGACGCTCGCTCAGCGAGGCGACACTCCGCGACTGGCAACTGGGCTACAGCCTGATGGACTATCACGCGCTGTCCAATTTCCTGAGCGCGCGCGGTTTTGCAGTTCAGGAACTGATCGACGCCGGCCTGGCGATCGAGAACGAGGAGGGCCGCCGCTATGACCGTTTCCGGGGGCGGCTGATTATCCCGATCCGCGACGAGAAAGGCCGCCCGGTTGGCTTTGGGTCGCGCTCGCTGGACGGCAGCGAGCCGAAGTACATGAACTCGCCGCAGACACCGATCTTCGATAAGGGCCGCCTGCTGTTCGGGTTGGACCGCGC
>JAKALH010000174.1 GCA_021813225.1 Chloroflexota bacterium | reverse complement strand
TGCCCGGCTACGAAGAGCGCATCTACCTGATCATCGTCTACGTCGGCTTCTTCCTGCCGTTCAGCATCTGGATCGTGAAAGCCTTCTTCGACACCATCCCGATCGAGCTGGAAGAGGCGTCGTTCATCGACGGCTGCTCGCCGGTGCAGGCGCTTTTCCTGATCGTGGCGCCGTTGGCGACGCCGGGGCTGGCGTCTGCGTTCCTGCTCTCGTTCGTGGGCGTCTGGAACGAGTTCATCGCCGGATACCTGCTGGTCAGCCGCAATGAACTGAAGACAGCCATGTTCGGGCTGTACGACTTCATCGGCCAGTTCGTCATCGGCTATCAGGTACTGGCCGCGGCCTGCATCATCATCGCGCTGCCGGTGGTCATCCTGTTCCTGTTCACGCGCCGTGTGTTTTTCCGTGCCATGGTCGAAGGCGCGCTGAAAGGTTAAGCATCATCTCCCGCGCATCAGGCCGCCCTTCGCGAAGGCATGTGCGCGGCTGTCATATATGTGACAAATGTCAGTGACCGCTATGATATTTGCCACTATGCCCCTGCGCAGGCGGCGATAGAATTCCGTCCTTGTAAACACCGGACCGCACGAAGCAGGCAACGTACCCTCACCGATCTCATGGTTGCCGGATCAGCAGCATAAAAACAGCGCTGCCCGCCGTTGCAACCTATAGAGCGCCGTTCAAGAGCTTACGGAACCTGCTCTTTTTGCGTCTCGCGCCGGGTAGTTCCCGCCGGCCCGGGTCGTCCGGTATCCCGGGTCTGTAATGCCTGTGAGACTGCCAAAAGTAGAGGAGAGTTAGAAATGCGTTCGCAACTTGTGCTATTGTCGTCCGTCGCGTTGTTTGCGCTGGCCGCCTGCGGCGGCGCGCCCGCCAGCAACCCCACCAGCGCTCCCGCACCCACCACAGCGCCCGCCGCAACCAGCGCTGCCGCCATGACCAACACCATGAATATGTCCGGCACCACCGTCTATAAGGGCAGCATGGTAATGGCCAAGTCCACCCCGCTCACGCCCGACCAGGTGGTCACCGTGAGCATGACCAACTTCACCTACGCATTTACACCCAGCCGGATTTCCGCCGGCGTCGTCAAGTTCGTCGTGCAGAACAACTCCAGCGACCAGATTCACGAAATCCTCATCTTCAAGACCGACCTGCCCGCCGGCAAACTGCCGCTCCAGGCGGACGGCGTCTCCATCAACGAGAACTCCACCCAGATGACCAAAATCGCCTCGGTTGAGGACGTGGACCCCGGCAAGGGCGGCAGCATGATCGCCAGGCTTGCCCCCGGCCACTATGTGTACTTCTGCAACACCACCGGCCACTATAAACTGGGCATGGCTGGCGAGTTCACCATCCCGGCCAGCGGCACAGCGGCCTTCACCCCCCTGCCCACGGCTTCCGCGATGGCTATGACTGCAACCGAGACCGCGGCAGCCACCCCCGCAGGCAACCCGGCGCCGACCGAGGTTGTGACGGTGAGCATGACCAACTTCGCGTTCAAGTTCACGCCGCCGGAGATTCATGCCGGTGTGGTGAAGTTCGTCGTCAACAACGACGCCACCGACCAGATGCACGAAATCTGGCTGGTAAAGACCGACCTGCCTGTGGACAAGCTGCCGCTCACATCCGACGGCACAGCTATCGACGAAACCTCGACGCAGCTTACCAAGATCGGCTCGGTGGAGGATGTCAACGCAGGTGCCAGCGGGTCGATGATTGTGACGCTGCAACCGGGCCGCTATGTGTACTTTTGCAACAAGCCCGGCCACTACAAGCTGGGTATGGCGGGCGAGATGAACGTCGTCCCGTAAGCCATACCGCGATGTCCTTTACGCCCCGGTCTGCCCGCGCAGCGCCGGGGCGTTTATTTTTCGCCCCGTCGTTTTTGCAGGGGTCACCTCAAAAAAGGTTAAGCGCCATGTCGTGTGTCTACCCGTATATTGCCAGCCTGCGGTATGATGGATCGATATACGGCTGACACGGATGGAAAACGAGATATCGGTGCAATCAGGGTCGTTGAAGGAATTGACCGAGTCGGTGGCGCAGCAACTGGCTGCCGGTGTTGATCGGGATGCACTTACCCGCAGCCTGGTCGAACGTGGCTGGCCGGAGAGGGCAGCGCGGCGATTCGTCGCCGGTGTGCGCGCCGCGCCGGCTGCCGTGGCGCAACGGCAGCGCGCCCGCCATGAACGCTGGCGCATCGCGCGCGGGTTACTGCTGCTGGCTCTGGGCGCCGCCGTCATCGCGGCGGGTCTGGCGCTGGGCGACCCTTCGGGCAGCCTGTTTGTATTCTCCGCCGGCGTCATCCTCTCCGTATTTGGGCTGCTGGACTTCCTGTCCGGCATCTCCGCCTGGAGCCCGACAGATCGCTGACACGTTGCAGCGCCACGCCGCGCCAGTACAAATACTCTGGCGATGAAAACCCGACTGATCCAGCAGGCCTGTCGGGTTTAGATACCGTTTCTGCTGGAACCCGGAGTTGGGTATACATCTACTGAATGCCGTGCTGCTCCGCCAGCGGGAAGACGCCGTTCTCCTCCTTCGTGAAGTGCTCATCCGTCAGGGTGAGAATCGTCCACAGCATATCGGCGGGCGCGCGCGCCGGGTCGGCCACCTGCGCGAACAGGTCGTGCACCTCGTCGTGCACCACCTCCATCAGGTCGACCTGCGCGCGCGCCTCGGTGGATACGGCGCGCAGCGGCTCGAACAACAGTTGCTCCTCGCGCGTCGCGTGGTCGTCAATCGCCACTTCCAGCATGGCGACGCGCTGGCGCAACGCCTCCGGCGCGACGCCTTCGGCCAGCCAGCGCCCCATCTCGTCCATCATGCGCCGCAGCAGGCGGTGTTCGGCGATCAGCGCCTCAATGATGGTCACGAGCGGTTTTGCCGATGCGCACGCGCCACACCTCCGGGCCGCGCTCCAGGTACTCCCAGGTGAAGGTGCCGGTCAGTTCCGCCTGGAACTGGTAGAACAGCGGCTTGGGGTCGTGATCGTTGACGAGGACGAAGCTCTCCGCAGCGCCCAGTTGCGCGAACGTGTCGAAGATGAGGGGATGCCGCCGCGCCGGCGGAACCAGGCGCACATCGACGGATTTTTCAACAGCAGTCATAGGGTCTCCTTTAACAGATGAAAGATTGACGAAACGAACTCAGGCGACCGCAGCGGGGGCGGCGATGCCGAACTCGGCCAGCATCTGCGGCAGCCAGGCTTCCAGGCGCGCCTGCGTTTTGTCGGCCTGGTTCTCCTGGTCCAGCGCCAGCCCGTAGAAGTTGTCGCCATCCAGCGCGAGCGAGGCGTCGAAGTTGTAATCGGCAGCCGGCCATGCGCCCACCAGCGTGCCGCCGCGTTCCTGCACCTTCAGCGCCAGCATGCCCAGCGCATCCATGAACGTATTGCCGTAGGCGTACTGGTCGCCCAGGCCGAACAGCGCCACCTTCTTTCCAGCGAAGTCGATCTCGTCCAGGTGCGGCCAGAAGATATCCCAGTCGGTCTGCAACTGGCCGATATTAGCGGTCGGTATCCCCAGAATGAGATACTCGTACGCCGCCAGGTCTGCGGGCGTCGCGCGCGACATATCGTAGATGTCGACCAGCCCCGGCTCGACGGCGTCGAGCATGTCCTTGATGCGCTTCGCTGCGTCCTCGGTGTTACCCGTGTCGGTGCCATAGAACAACCCGATCTTAGCCATTACGAACCTCCTGCAGACCGGCTGCCCGTCCCACACTGCGCATCACCGTATAATCCGGGCGGCCGCCTGCCGCGAAACACTGATGCCTGTATCATAGCGACGGGCGCGCCGATTACTTTGCTCCGGCGCAAAAAACGCGGGCTACAATACGGCGGGTGAGATTGTAAAGATGAATATGAGCCAACATAGTGAATCGACGAGTCAAACGTTATCCTCGAAGTCCGGCGCTGCCGCGTCTGCTCCGCAGCGCGTCGCCTGGCACGCCCTTACAGCCGACGAAACGCTGAGCCGCATGAATACGCGCCTTGAAGGACTGAGCGCCGCGGAAGCGGAGCGCCGTCTGGCGCAGCATGGCCGCAACGAAATCATCCGGCGCAAGGCGCTGCCGCCCTGGCGAATGTTCCTCAACCAGTTCGCCAACTTCTTCATCATCGTGCTGCTGTTCGCCGCCGGGCTGGCTTACGCGGTCAGCTACCTGCCCGGCGAAAACGGGCGCCGCCTGACGGCGTTCTTCATCGTCGGCATCGTCCTCATCAGCGTCGTGCTGGGATTCATCGAGGAGTACCGCGCCCACAAAGAACTTGAGGCGCTGGACCGCATGCTGGTGTTCAAGACGGTCATCAGCCGCGATGGCGCGCGCCGCCAGGTGGACGCCGCCGAAATCGTGCCCGGCGATATCCTGGTGCTGTCACAGGGACAGAAGGTGCCCGCAGATGCGCGCGTCATCCAGTCGAACAGCCTGCGCACCGACGAATCGGCATTGACCGGCGAGAGCGTGGGCGTCGACAAATCGCCCGCGCCGGCGGCGGCCGATACGCCGCTGGCCGAGCGCACCGCGATGGTATATGGGTCGACCTATGTGACGCACGGCACCGGTCTGGCCGTGGCCGTGAGCACCGGCATGAACACCGAGGTCGGCCACATCGCCGCTTCGCTGCAGCAGATGGCCGAGCGCCCCACGCCCTTCCAGGTGGAAGTGCAGAAGATGGCGCGCCAGATGACGGTCATCGTAGGCACACTGGCCGTGTTGATTGCGGCCATCCTGCTGTTCCTGCTGCACGAGCCGCCCATCGACGTGGCGCTGAACACGTTGAGCCTGGCCGTCGCCACCATCCCGGAGAGCCTGCCGATCGTGCTGACGTTCGCGCTGGCGCTGGGCGCGCGGCAGATGGCGCGCCGGCACGCCGTGGTGCGGCGGCTGTCGGTAGTGGAATCGCTGGGTTCTGTGGACACGATCTGCACCGACAAGACCGGCACGCTGACGCAGAACCGTATGACGCTGCAACGCCTGTACACCGGCGGGCGCATGATCCCGGCGGCGGAGGCGCACGCCGGCGACGGCGCCGCCGCCGCGGTGTTGCGGGCGGGCGTGCTGTGTAACGAGGCTATCGTCGATGCCGACGCCGCCGAACAGATTGTGGGCGACCCGGTGGACACCGCCATGCTGCGCGCAGCACAGGATGCCGGATTAGATGTGGCGGGCGAGCGCGCCGCCGCACCGCGCGTACACGTCACACCTTTCAGCGCAGAGACACGGATGATGAGCACCGTACACGACGGCGGCGGCCGCCGGGTTGCCTACGCCAAGGGCGCGCCCGGCGTCATTCTGGACCGCTGCACCAGCGCGGCCGATGGCGCACAGACCCGCCCGCTGGACGAAGCCGGGCGCGCTGCCGTACGCGCCGCTATCGGGCAGTTGCAGGCGTCCGGTATGTACGTGCTGGGGCTGGCGCAGCGCGAAATCGACGCTGCTGGGGCGCCGCACGACGGCGCTGCCAGCGGGATGACCTTCCTGGGGTTGCAGGCGCTTATCGACCCGCCCAAGCCCGACGCCGCGCAGACCATCGCGCGCGCCGCGGGCGCCGGCATCCGCGTCATCATGATTACCGGCGACAACCTGCTGACCGCGCAGGCGGTGGCGGACGACCTGGGCCTCGGCAAACAGGCCGTGGAAGCGCGCGAACTGCGGGGCTTGTCGCGCGAGCAACTGCTGCAGCGCATGGAAGGTGTGGACATCGTCGCGCGAGCCACGCCGCAGATCAAGCAACAGGTGTTGCAGGCGCTGCAGGATGAGGGGCACTTCGTGGCAATGACCGGCGACGGCGTGAACGACGCCACGGCGTTGAAGCAGTCGGACGTGGGCGTGGCGATGGGTCTGCGCGGCACCGATATCGCCAAAGAGTCTGCGGCGATGGTGCTGCTGGACGACAATATTTCCAGCATCGTGGCGGCTATCGAGGAAGGCCGCCGCATCTTCGACAACATCCGCAAGTTCACCAACTATCTGCTGAGCACCAGCCTGGGCGAGGTCGTCGTGGTGCTGGCGCTGTCGCTGGCGGGGTTCTTCCCGCTCTCGGCCAAGATGCTGCTGTGGGTGAATGTGGTCACCGACCTGATACCCGCCAGCGCGCTGGCCGCCGACCCCGCCGTGCCGCACGTGATGAAGCGCCGCCCGCGCCGCCATGACGAGCCGATCCTGAACAAATCCATCTACGCCACCATCGGCGGCAGCATCTTCCGCACGCTGATCGCCTACGTCGTCATCTTCTGGGTGGGTTTGCAGTTCGGCGGGGTGGAATATGCGCGCACGATGCTGTTTACCGGCATCGTGCTGCACGCCTTCACACGCGTGATGGTGGTGCGCCAGTTGGACGACCTGTCGATCTGGTCGAACAAGACGCTGCTGTGGAGCTACGCGGCGGCGGTGGGGCTGCAACTGCTGGCT
>JAKALH010000173.1 GCA_021813225.1 Chloroflexota bacterium | reverse complement strand
CGCGTAGTTGTTGGTTACCGTGCGGATGTAGAGCTGCGTCTCACGGTAACCGGCCCCATCCAGCGGCATCGTAATGTAGAAAACATCCGGGTCGCCGCCGCTGCGGTCCTTCCAGCGCGCCGCCATCCCCGGGCCGCCGTTATACGCCGCCAGCATGGCATACAGGTCGCCGCCCAGCGCCTGCCGCTGCCGCGAAAGGTAGTAGGCACCGAAACGCACGCTGACATACGGGCGGGTCAGGTCGCGCTCGCTGTAGTTGGGCGGCCAGTGCAGAGCGGCATTGATCTCCTTGCCGGTTGCCGGGATAACCTGCATCAGGCCATAGGCATTGGCGCCCGATGCGGCGTTCGGCTCGAAAAGGCTTTCCTGCCGGATCAGACCCGCCATCAATAATGGGTCCAGAGCATAGGCGCTGGCCTGCTCGGCGATGAGATCGGGGTAGTAGATGGGATAGACCAGCCGCGCGACGAACACGGGCGTATCCGCGATGCTCGCGGCATTCACGGCGCGCATCAGCGCCGCCGCGGCGCCAATCGACTGGCGGTACGCGCCAATATCGCGGAAATACAGCGCCAGTTGGTACAGGATGAGGGCATTGTCGCGATAGGCGCCGCGCAGCGCGTCGAACTCATCACCGGCGTCATCCCGCAGACCCAGTTGCCATAGCGCGTCGCCGCGCCGGTAGCGGATATCGCCGCTCAAAGTCGTCGTGATCGTGCGGATGTCGACGGTTTCGCTGATGCTTAACCGGGCGCGCAGCCATTTCTCCGCATCCGCCTGCCGGGCGCTTAACTCAGCTTGTGTGGGTGTGACAACCGTTCCGAAGGGTTTTGACAGCGGTGCGCTGGTGATGTCCGCGGCAAGTTCGGCGGCTCGCGCGCCTTCGTATACGTCGGGCCGGGTCTGTGCCAGATTGGTCAAAGTCAACTGGCCCGTAATGACGTCGCCGGCAGCGACCTGCGCCTTGCCCAGCCAGAGTTGCGCAAGCGGCGCTATCGGCGCGTTCGGGTACGCCGCAAGCAGCGCCTCGAACCTGGCAATCGCGTCGCTATAGCGCCCCAGCCGGTGCAGCAGAATCGCGCCTCGCAACAGGGCCTCAGGCGCGCCCGCATCGGCTGGATACGCCGCCACGGCGGCCAGGTACGCATCTGCCGCCTGCTGCATCATGCCGGCGCGTTCGTACAGCCTGCCGATGCGCTGCAGCGCCGGCGCGGCCTGCGGGTCCTGCGGGGCCGTATCGGCCAGTTTCTGATAGGTCGCGGCTGCATTGGCATAGTCGCCGGCAGCGCCCAGCAGCGCACCTTTCTCCATAAGCGCATCGCCGTAGCGCGGCGATTTCGCGCCCTCGGCGATGATGCCGTTCAGGTTGCGGTAGGCATCCGTCACACTGCCCAGATCGACATAGTTCAGGGCCGCCCAGTAGCGGATCTCATTGAGACGGCTGTCTTTTAAGATGGCGCGTTTGAACGCCGCCTGCGCGGCGGCGTTGGCTCCGGCATGGTAATCGACGATGCCGCGCTGCACGTCGTCGACGGGTTGCCCGGCCTTGTCAAGCGCCTGTATGGCGGCAAACGCCATTGACAGGTCGGGGTAGCGCGTGATGATGTCGTCGAACTGGCGATAAGCCGCGCGCGTCTGCCCCATAGCTAACAGCACCTGCGCAGACGCCAGTTCGTTGCGCGCTTTCGTAACGGCATACTGGGCAGCGGTCATATTGGCTTCGTACAGCGCCAGCGCATCCGGGTACCTGCCGGATAACTGCAAAGCCAGCGCCAGCTTCTCGCGGCGCAGAACAACCTGCACCGGCGTCGATGCATACGCCACGGCGATGCTGTAGGGCTGCACCGCGCTGACGGGCTGGTTGGCCGCCAAATAAGCGTCACCCAGCCACAGCGCCAGATAGGGAGAGATGACCAGGTTCGCCGCCAGAGTCGTCGAGTAGTAATGGATGGCCGCAGTATTATCGCCTGCGCGCGCGGCAGCCTGCCCCAGCAGAATATCGGCATTCAGCGCCTGTGTGCCGGTGACGGCATCGGAAACCACCGCCGTAAACGTACTCAGCGCCGCCGGGGTGTCTCCGGCGCCAAGCTGGCTCTGTCCCAGGCCCATACGCGCCTGCAATGCCAGCGTGGAAGTGGGCTGGCTGATGATGCTCAACGCCTGCTGATACAGACCGGCGGCCTGCTGATCATTGCCATTGAAGCCGGCATGGCGCGCCTGCTGTATCAGAATGGCGGGGTCCGGGGTCGGCGTAGGCGTCGGCAAAGCGGTAGCCGTCGGACTGAGAGTGGGGATGATGCTTTGCAGATACTCCACCACCGGCGCGCCGCTGGTGGGGTTACTATCGGCAGAGCAGGCAACCAGTAAACCTGCAAGGCAGGCAACCGCCACTGCCAGCAGGCATCGCAAACCGCTGCGCGCATTATGTCTGATGACGAGTGGCGGTTGCAACATGACAGTGCCAGTCTATCATGTGCCCGGTTGCCGGCACAACACATCGTTATGAGTATGTCAGGTAATCGTCAGCCACGGCAAACCGCCATACGGCAGGTCTGCGCGCAAGTCAGTCGAGGCCGGTTTCCAGGAAGCGCACCTGCTCCGGCGTCAGCGCAACTTCGCCGGCGCTCAAGCTGTCAGTCAGTTGCTCCATGTTGCGGCAACCCACAATCGGGATCGTTGTAAAAGGTTGCGCCATCAGATAGCCCAGGCTGACCTGTGTCACCGTCAGCCCGCTGTCCGCCGCCAGCCGACGGATGCGCGCCATGCGCTTTTCATTTTCTGCGAGGCGGTATTGCGGGGGCATCTCCGCCAGCTTTCCCGCCGCCATTTTGTTGAACAGTCCATTGGCCTGGGACGAGTATGGGATCGCCGCCATGCCGCTGGCCTGGTGGTAAGCGTGCAGGCCGGCATCCATTGCCACCAGCGTCTTATCGGCCAGCCCGCCAGGATTCACAACCGCCAGACTCCACAGCATCTGGTCGCCGCAGAAGCCCTGCAGGCGGTGCACTGCCGCATATTCCTGCGCAGCGCGGATGCGCTCCACGCGCCAGTTGGAGCAGCCGATATAGCGCAGCCTGCCCGCCTGAGTATGCGCGTTCAGCGCCTCGATAATCTCGCCGACCGGGCGGGCGGGATCGTCGCGATGCAGCCAGTACAGGTCGATGTAGTCAGTCTGCAGATGCTCCAGGCTGGCTGCCACGTCGGCGGCGATTTCCTGCGGAGACAGGCGCGGGATATGCATCGTCGCCAGGTCGGGATGCGCGCCTTTCGTGCCCACGATGACATGCGAGCGGTTCCGGCGCGCCTTCATCCAGCGCCCGATGGTCTTCTCGCTGCTGGAGCGCTCGATGGGCAGCCAGTCTGCGTATACCTTGGCGGTGTCCAGAAAGTTTCCGCCCTGCGCCAGAAACGCATCGAGCATGGCGAACGCGCTGTCACGCTCGATGCTGCTGCCCATCCCGCCGGTGCCCAGGCAGATGGCGGATGGCTTGAGTTCGGTTCCAGGTATCTGTGTGGTTCGCATCGGCTTATTCTAAGTCAGTCGCCGCAAGTTATCGACACACCCGCCCGGCGACTCCAAGTCGCGGGCAACCGATGTCAAGCCCCCTGAAGGGGGCTGGAGCAGCGCTCGTTGCGCGCGGTTTCAACCGCAGCATAGGGCGCCAGGAATTTCTGGCAGCTAACCTAAGCTTGCATGTTGTGCTCCACTGGTTCAACATCATATAACCGGCCGGCTTGAGCGCAAGTGTCATCGAGGCGCTTCGCCGAGTGTTCATCCTGTTCGCGGGCTGCTGGAACCGGCGGCAGCATCACAAGCGGCGCTACCCCTCATATCACCCGCTGCTGATTGCCTTCGTGTCTACTTGCTTTAGGCACTACCGGAGAGCGGGCAACCATTTTCGTCCAGCTATAATTCGTACCAATCGACACGAGCGATGAGGCTCGCTCGTTGAATCAACCGCCGCGAATAACGGCTGATAGCCTCTATCCATAAAGTATTGTGGATAGAGGCTTTTTATTTTGGCACCGACCATGTCTAAATACACACCAGCATACACACTGGATGAAATTGCAGCAGTCTTTGACCCCGTTCAACCACTTCTGGATTGCGAAATTGATTCCTTCTACGTCGAGCGCGCTAACTCGCCCTGGCGTGAAATGAAGGCATTGCTGCATGACAGTAGCCAAAGCCGAAGGCCAGTTCGAATACTGTTGACAGGGAACACAGGCAGCGGCAAATCAACCGAATTGAACAAACTGATCCGTGAGGCAGGCAAGCAGTTCCGTGTTGTGATCGTGCGCATGGAGCATATCCTGCCGCCACTCGCATTGCACAGCGAGGACCTGATAGTGATGGCAGCAGTAGCGTTAACGCATATAGACAGAGCCGGCGCGCCACCGCGATTGCTGCAGGAGATCAGTCAGTACATGATGGGCAGCATCTTTGAGAGGCGCATCAACTTGCTGCAACAATCTGATTCCACAGAGAGGGATCACAGCTATACCGTCGAGTTTAATGCTTTCTACCGGAAAGGGCCAGCAACGCATGCGACCACCAGGGAAGTCAATGACCGTCTTTCAGATCTGCTATCAATTACTAACGCACTGATTGATAAGCTGGCGACTCCCATAAAACCGCTACTGTTAGTCTTCGACGATACTGATAAAGTGGCCTTCGCCGATGCCGTCCGTATCTTTTTCGATCATTCGGCGGTACTGGCAGATATTCGAGTCTCTACCATTTATACTGTGCCCAGCGGATTGTGGTATTCCGCGAGGATGCGCATGATGGGCGATATCTACGCCGGATCATATAGACTGTCCGAGATCCCACTGTATACCAATATGAGTATGCCCGATATGGCTGGGCGAGCTGCCCTGGACAGTATGATCGCGCGGCGTATGTCGCCTGAGCTGATGACAAACGACGCTCGTGAGCAGATTGTAGAAGACAGCAAAGGCCGCGTGCGTCACTTGATCGGGCTGGTGCACTTTGCAGCGGTGAACGCCGTCGGGCGCAAGGCATCTCGCATTGAGCAATCTGACGCCGACCGTGCAGCCAGCTGGTTAAGCGAGGTGTGATCGGTCACCTGACAAATGCCCCGCGTCCCGCGTACTGCGCTGTGCTGCCGAGATCATTTTCAATGCGCATCAACTGGTTATACTTCTCCACACGCTCGCCGCGGCATGGTGCACCAGTTTTCAGGTGACCAGTGCGCAGGTTATATAAACCGTCCTCATACAAGCCGCTGGACGCGGGATCCAGCGCCAAGGCGATCTCATCGCCCGGTTTGTAACCTGCTTTAGTGATTGCTTGTAGTACGAGTTCGACCGCGTCGGCATTGGCCTTCAAAGCCGGTGCAAAGCCCCCTTCGTCGCCCACACCGATGGCATAACCTTTGTCCTTCAGGACGCCCTTCAACGCCTGGTACACCTCGCTTCCCCAGCTCAGCGCTTCGTGGAAACTCGGTGCTCCGACTGGCGCAATCATGAATTCCTGCAAATCGGTACCCTGCCAGTTGGCATGTACACCGCCGTTGAGGATGTTGAACATCGGCACCGGCAACAGGTTGGCCGGCACGCCGCCCAGATAGCGGTACAGGGGCACATCCAGCGCGTTCGCCGCTGCGCGCGCCACGGCCAGGCTGACGCCCAGGATGGCGTTAGCGCCCAGCCTGCTCTTGTTTGGAGTGCCGTCCAGGTCGATCATGGCCTTATCAATGCCAGCCTGATCCTGCGCGTCCATGCCAGTCAGCGCGTCAGCGATTTCGCGGTTGACGTACGCAACGGCGTTCAGCACGCCCTTACCGCCGAAACGTTTCCTGTCGCCGTCGCGCATCTCCAGCGCCTCGTGTACGCCGGTGGACGCTCCGGATGGCACGGCGGCGCGGCCTCGCGCACCTGATTGCAGGCGAATTTCGACTTCAACGGTGGGGTTGCCGCGCGAGTCCAATATCTCATGCGACCGTACTAGATTGATACTTGTCGACATAGCATGACCTCTGTAGCAAAGATTTACGCCCTGAGTCGTCGTTGCGAGCGTCGACATTCAGCCCTGTATCGCGGCACCTATTCCCGATCGCATTGCGCCACATCCACGAGTGACATGAGTCCAGCCCATTCGCGTAGATGCGCTGTGTCGTTCATCGTCACAACCGCCGCTTCTGCTGAACTCTCCTCCCACTCGATGACATTGATGGCGCAGTTATCCTGACGGATTGACCACAATCGCTCATTTCCCAATCCCAGCACACTGAGCAGGATGACACGAATGACGTCAGTATGAGACACCAAGATGATATTTCGTCCGTCATGACGTTCTATCAATTCATACAGACCAGACATGGTGCGTGTCCGAACTCGCGCGAGAGTTTCACCACCAGGAAAACTTACCGCCTGTGGAGTTGAATACCATGCTG
>JAKALH010000172.1 GCA_021813225.1 Chloroflexota bacterium | reverse complement strand
CGTGTGTACCGGTGCGGATCTGTGGCAGATTTTGCTGGGTGTCTCGGCGAAGCAGGGCACGATCCATAAGTATGTGCCAGAGCCTGGAGGATGCGCCCAGCGATGCGACAGTGCGGGGTTATCTCAATGAGCAACTGACCGTCGAGAAGATGCACACGATCGAGAAGCAGATGAACGCTGCGCTGGCGAGTCAAATACCGATGCGCGTGTTCAAGCGTGCGCGAGATACCGCGATAGACTATCACGAGCAGGCCTACTACGGCAAGACCGCACAGGCGCAGGGACTGTGGATCAGAAGTGAAGCCAAAGATGGCACCACGTACTTCTACCGGGTGGCCACCGCCTATGTGAGCTGGCACGCGATGCGCGTGACTTTGGCGATTCGATTCGTGTTGCCAGAAGAGGATGGCGTAAGCATCCTGTCGGATGTGCTGAAGTCTTTGAAAGCCTTGAAATACAAGGTGAAAACGCTGTTTCTGGATCGCGGCTTTGCGGGCGTGCGCATCATGCGCTTTTTGAGCAAGACCCGACTGCGGGCGGTCATCGCCTGCACGATTCGCGGCAAGTCGGGTGGCACGCGGGCGCTGTGTGTTGGCCCGGGCAGCTACACCACCCGCTACACGTTTCATAATCCTGACCATGGTGAGTACACTGCCAACCTGGCCGTCTGCAAGGTGTTCACGACGGCGCGCCGGACGGGGCGGCACCAGCGCCGTGCGGATTGGATGATCTTCATCATGATCCGTTGCGGTTACTCGCCCAAGCAAGTGCGCCAGGCGTATCGCAAACGCTTCGGCATCGAGTCGAGTTATCGTTGTGCGCGCAGCACGCGCGGCTGGACGACATCGCCCAATCCGGTGATCCGTTTCCTGCTGATCGCTTGATCAACTGGATCATCCAAGCCCTCAATACCATCTACAAACCTGTCACGACCATTGAGGCGCTAGCCAAACCTATCGTGAGATGGCAATATTTCAACTACTGAGTATAATCTTTTGTAAGGCGCCACCTTATCCCCATCTTCCCGATTGCAGCGCCTGCCAGATTCGATACGAAGGTCAAAGTCGTCGCCTTAGAGTAAGGAGGTATCTCAGATGAATACGAACGAACGCCGGACGTTATTGAATCGCCGTCAGTTTCTGCGCGCAGCAGGCCTCACAGGTGGCGCATTACTTGCCGCGTGCGCTGCGCCACCGGCCGCTGCTCCCGCGCCTACGAGCGCGCCGGCCGCGACTGCTGCGCCAGCCGCAACCACCGCACCTCAGGCGGGTGGCGGCGGGGAAGTCTTTTTGCTGTGGTCTGACATCAACAACACCCATCAACCGTTGATCGAAGACTTCACGAAAGCCACGGGGATCAAGGTCAACCAGACCATCGTCCAGTACAACGAACGCCTGAATAAGATCAACACCGCTGTCCAGGGTGGTGGCGGCTTCGACGTGGTGCAGATGGATACGATCTGGACGGCGCAATTTGCGGCGGCTGGATGGGTCGAAGACATCGGCGACCGCATCACGGAGGCGATCAAGAAGGATGTGCCAGACTCCTCGATCAGCGCGGTGCGCATCAACGGCAAGATCTACGGCATGCCGTACTTCAACAGCGCCAAGCATCTCTTCTACAATGACAAGCTCTTGAAAGACGCCGGCATCAGCGCGCCCCCCACAACGCTGGACGAGTTCCTCAACCAGGCCAAGGCCACGACCGACAAGTCCAAGAATCTGTGGGGCTCCGTGTGGTCCTGGAAGCAATCCGAGGCGCTCATCTGCGACTGGGTGGCCATCATGTTCACCAAGGCCGGCGCACAGATCCTGGACAACAACGGCAAAGCCGTGTTCAACACCATGGGCGGCGTCGAAGCATTGCAGTGGATGTCCGATCTGCTTAACACTCACAAGGTGGCCGACCCAGCCTCGCTGGAATTCACCGAGGACGACGTGCGCAAGGCACTGGAGACAGGCAACTATGCACTCACGTACAACTGGGAAGGCGTGTTGCCAGAAGCCAACGATCCGAAGCAATCCAAGGCAGCGCCCAACGTGCACGTGGCCTTGTTGCCGGGCAGCAAGGATGTCAAGAGCTCCAGCGTCAACGGCTCCGAGGGCTGGGCCATCCTGAAGATCGCGAAGAACAAGGACAATGCCTGGAAGCTGCTGGAGTATATGGCCAGCGTGGCTTGGCAGAAGAAGGCGATGCTGATTGCCGGCGACTATCCAATCCTCAGTTCGCTGTACAGCGATCCCGATCTGCAGAAGAGCGTAACCGACTTCCCACTGTACGGGGAGCAGTTCAAGTACCTTGCCGTGAGGCCGCAGGTGCCCAACTATACGCAGGCCTCCGATATCATTCAGAAGCACCTGTACGAGGCGCTGCTCGGCAAGGCCACACCGAAGGATGCGATGGACGCTGCGGCCGACGAAGTCAACAAGCTCAGCACGGCGCCATAAATGGCACGCCCGTCGCTGATCCTCAAACCACCCACACCCACCTCTCCCTCCGGTGAGGGAGGGGTGGGCGTACGCAAGGGCGAGCTATCTGAACGCGCGCTCGGTCTGTTCATGCTCGCGCCGATGGCCCTCGTCCTGCTGCTGGTCATCGTGTATCCGCTGGCCGATTCCTTCTGGCTCAGTCTGCACCGCATGAACCTGACGCATCCGGAGCAGGGCACGCCATTCATCGGATTCGAGAACTACCTGTACGCCTTCCAGCAGCCCGCATTCTGGTACTCGGTTGGGCGCACGTTGTACTTCACGCTCGTGTCGGTTGCGCTCGAACTGGCCCTGGGCCTGCTCTTTGCCGTGCTGCTCAACGAATCGTTCCGCGGCAACCTGCTCGCGCGCCTGGTGATGATCCTGCCGTGGGCGCTGCTGACGGTCGCGAACGGCGTCCTGTGGGCCTGGATTCTCAACCCCAGCTATGGCGTCTTGAATGCCTTTCTGCTATGGATCGGCGTACTGCAAGAGCCAAAGCAATGGCTGAGCGATACTTTCTGGACGATGAACGTGATCATCCTGGCCGATGCCTGGAAGACGGTGCCCAATATGACCCTGCTGCTGCTGGCCGGTATGCAGCCCATCTCTCACGATTTGTATGAGGCAGCCGAGGTAGACGGCGCCACGCACTGGCAGAAGTTCAGGCGCATCACGCTGCCACTGCTGAAGCCAGTGATCCTGGTCGCCGTCGCATTGCGTACCATCGGCGCGTTTCGCGTGTTCGACATCATCTACGTGCTCACGGGTAATGGCGGCCCGGCGGACAGCACCAAGGTCATTTCGTTCTACAACTATGACCAGGCGTTCCGCTTTCTCTTTTTCGGCTACGGCGCCGCCATTTCGTGGTTGATTACGGCGTTCATGCTAGTGCTGATCGTCATCTACGTGCGCTTATTACGCACAGAGGTAGTTCAATAGCACATGGGCACTCGCCGCGGTCTGCTGCTCAGCCCACCAGCCCGTTACACGCTCTTGGGCCTGTATCTTCTGTTCACGATGCTGCCAATGGTCTGGTTGTACCTGAGCACCATCCAGACACAGGCCAGCCTGCTCACCCTGCCCGTGCAATTCATCCCGCGCGAAGTGACGTTGACCAATTACACGGACATTTTCAAACCAGCCGCCTTCGGTGAGAATAGCGGCGAGTCCACCTTCCTGCTGTCGCTGCGCAACAGTGTGATCGTGACCGTCGCCACCACGTTCATTGCCGTGACCCTGGGTACGCTGGCCGCCTATGCCTTTGCGCGTTTCAACATCCCTCGGAAGCGCACGCTGCTGCTGATCGTGCTCAGCAGCCAGTTGCTGCCGGCTGTCTCGATCATCATTCCCCTGTTCCGCATGTTCAAGAGTGCGGAGTTGCTGGATACGCTGGCGTCACTGGTGCTGGCCTACACCACCTTCAGCGTGCCGTTCGTGGTGTGGATCATGGCGGGCTATTTCCAGAGCATTCCCATTGAACTGGAAGAGGCGGCGCGCATCGACGGCGCCAGCCGTCTGCATGCTTTCGCCCGCGTGGCGTTGCCGCTGGCGGCGCCCGGGCTGGGGGCGACGGCCATCTTCACCATGCTCAACGTGTGGGATGAGTTCTTCTTCGCACTCATCTTCACCTCCACATATGCATCCAAGACGGTGCCCATCGCACTGGCGGAGTTCATTGGGCGCCACAGCGTCAACTGGGGCATGCTGGTCACCGGCGGCTTCATCGCCAGCCTGCCGCCCATTGTGCTGTCGCTGATCTTCTATCGCCACATCGTGTCGGGCCTGGCTGCCGGCGGCCTGAAGGGCTGACGGTGTCTAGCCTTTTTGGTCGGTGAGTGAGCGTATCTGATTGAGGTCGAGTTCACCGGCGGCGCCCCAGCCTGATTTACCTTCGGGTATTGCGGGGCGAAACTGCTCGTACAGCGCGTAGGCATGCTTTGCCAGTTCGCCCGGCGGGTACGCCTGGGTATTCCCCAAAGGGGACGGGCGCGCCAATGTCGGGCTGGTTATCGGCGCGAACAGGGACGAGGGCGGAACCGCATTGCAGTATCTGAACCGTTTCGTGGCGGCGCGCTTCCCCGGCGCTTCCACGCTGGCGCAGGTCGCCGGCGGCATCCCCGTCACCAACGTGCTGCCTGCCATGGTCGCCGATGGATTCCTGGTTGCCGGCGATGCCGTGCACCAGAGCGACCCGCTGACGGCCGGGCATCACCAACGGCAGCACGGCGGGCTGTTCGCCGCGCAGGTCGCTATCCGGGCCATCCGGCAGGGCGATACCAGTGCCTGCTTCCTGCGCCGGTACGAACAGATGTAGGACGCGGAATTCGGCAGGCTCTACCGGCGTTTATTCCGCATCCGCCAGGCCGTTCTCAAGGTGGCGGAGGCCGATCTGAGCCAGATGATCGCCGAGGTGGCGCAGCTGGCTGTGCACAGAAGGGGGAAAAGCCAGATCTTATATCCGGTCTAGCGGCTATTTTAGAGGTCATAGCGGGAGACCTGTCACAAACTCAACGCCGAGAACTATCATTGTGGGCTGGTCTACCACTTGGTGAATGGACACCTATTCACAGAAGGGTCTTCACAATAGGATGTTTGTGGTTAATGAAACAACGTATTAGTTCCGGTAGATATTTGCCTGCTGGTCTCCTGCCATCTGCAAAGCAAATAATGAATGAAAATCTTCCGCCCCTTCCTTGCCCTCTTAATCCCAACATTGAAGAACTAATAATCAGTCTTTTCGAAGCATGATAAACAGGCGTGTTTTTTATGCATCATCTGTATTTCACACCACGTGCGCTAATCTGCTAGCGGGTCCAACAGGATAAGGTCTGGAATCCAGCGAAAATCGGCTGTGTTGTGTGTCACCAGAGTCTGTCGAGTGATTAACGCTGTGGCGGCAATAATCGCATCGCCCAGTGAAATGCTGCGCTGTTGCCTTAGCGAGACTGCTTTTTCGGCGATCTCGTTATTAAGCGGCAGTACATCCATCAATGCAAACAGCGTCTTCAGTAATTGGCGATCTGCATCGCCGAGGCGATGGTAACCAAGCACTTCTATATAACTGATGATCGATACAGCGGGATCGTTTGTGACGATAAACTGATGAAGCCCTGAGTGCCCTGGTTGTGTCGCGTAGATGATGATGTTGCTATCAAACAGCATGATCAGTTGCGTTGTGGCAGCGATCTATCTTCGCGGAGTGTAGCCTGCCAGGCAACAGGGTCCTGGATGTCCCCAAAAGGATTGGATTCGGCGAGATGCGCCAGTATCTCTGCCAGGGCCCGTCTGCGTTCATCTCGTGATAGGCTGGCCTCTTCATGCACGAGTGTGATACTGGCCTCCACTCCATTGAGAGGGGTGGGTGGCTTATCCAGCCAGGTGATTTCATTGCCATTGATTATGGCGCGGTACATACCCAGCATGTATTGCTCCTTCCTCATACTATAACTTATTGGGGGTCTGTCACACCTCTGCCCTAAACACCTCCGAGTTCTACCAGAACTCTGAGGTGTACACGAGGAGTTCTACTTTACGTCACCAGCCACAGATACGGCTGCTCGACCAGGTGCTTGACGCGCTGCAGGAAGGCCGCCGCCGGCGCGCCATCCACCAGACGGTGGTCGAAGGTCAGGCTGAGCACCATCATGTGGCGCACGCTGATGCGCTCGACCTCGTCGATGCTGCCGGGGCGCAGCGTCACCGCCTGCTTCGGCACGATGCGCCCCAGGCCCAGGATGGCACACTCGGGCAGGTTGATCACCGGCGAGAAGGCGTCGATTTCGTACATGCCCAGGTTGCTGATGGTGAACGTGCTGCCGCGCAACTCCTCGGCGGAAGCTTTCCCTGTGCGGGCGCGCTCGATCAGCGCGCGCGTCTGTGCGGCGATCTGCAGCAGCGACCTGGCCTGCACATCGCGCACCACCGGCACCAGCAGGCCGCGCTCGGTGTCCACCG
>JAKALH010000171.1 GCA_021813225.1 Chloroflexota bacterium | reverse complement strand
ATATCGGCATCGTGACGAAACTGGCGCAGGCGCAGACCAGCGATACCCTGTGCGACCGCGCGCATTGCATCACGCTGCCGCCCATCGAGTTCCCCCACCCGCTGTTCGCGGTGGCCGTCCACCCCAAGAGCAAAATCGATACGGCCAAGCTCAGCCCGTCGCTGACGCGGCTGACGGAAGAAGACCCCAGCCTGAGCTGGGGCACCGAGCAGGCCACCGCCGAGATGATCCTGCGCGGCATGGGGCAGACGCATGTCGAAGCGGCGATTGCCAAGCTGCACAACAAGTTCGGCGTGGATGTGGAGACAACCGTCCCCAAGGTGGCTTACCTGGAGACGATCACCAGACACGGCCAGTCGCGCTATCGCCATAAGAAGCAGACCGGCGGCGCCGGCCAGTTCGCCGAAATCGAAATGGCCGTGGAGCCGTCTGCGCCCGGCGCCGGCTACGAGTTCGAATGGAAGGTGTTCGGCGGCGCCATCAGCAGCTCGTACCAGAGCAGCATCGAAAAAGGCATCCGCTCGGTCATGGAAACCGGCGTGGTGGCGGGTTACCATGTGTCCGACGTGAAGGCTGTGGTGCTGGACGGCAAAGAGCATGCCGTCGATTCCAAACCGATCGCCTTTGAAATCGCGGCGCGGCGCGTCTTCCGCGACGCCTTCGAGCAGGCCAACCCCGTGCTGCTGGAACCCATCTACCGCTTCACGATCATCGTGCCTGAGTCCAACGCCGGCGACGTGATGGGCAACCTGAACACCAAGCGCGCGCAGATTGTGAGCATGGACCAGGTGGGCGCCAAGGCCGTCATCACCGCCGACGCGCCGCTGGCGGACATGCAGCGCTACTCCAACGACCTGCGCAGCCTGACGCAGGGGCGCGGCATCTACGAGATGAAGTTCGACCGCTATGCCACCGTCCCCGCGATGCTGGCGCAGACGATCATCGCCAGGCACAAGGCCGAACGCAAGGAAGAAGAAGAATAGGCTTCCCCGCAGGGAGATACCCGGCGCCCATCCAGCCGGGTATCTTTCGTATATGGCGGCGGCATTCATCTCGTGCGCATACGTATAATGTTTCTTGGAGAGGCGCGCCTGATCGCGCGAGAGCCGGTCATGGCAGTTACAGCGGCAGACAACCGGGGCTGAGTACTCCGGGCGAGGAGCACAATAATGGCTGACCTTTTTGACAAAATCGCAACCGATACGGTGTTGCAGCAGGCGCGCATGGGGCGCGAGATGGGTGTCTACCCCTACTTCAAACCCCTGTCCGAGACCGAAGGCACCGAGGTTGTGATCGACGGCAAGCGCCTGATCATGATCGGCTCGAACAACTACCTGGGACTGACGACGCACCCGCGCGTGCGCCAGGCCGCCATCGAAGCGATTCAAAAGTACGGCACGTCGTGCACAGGCAGTCGTTTCCTCAATGGCTCGCTGGAACTGCACAAGGAGCTGGAGCAACGCCTGGCGAAGTTCATGGGCAAAGAGGCCGCCATCGTGTTCAGCACCGGCTACCAGAGCAACCTGGGCGCCATTACGGCGCTGATGGATAAGGAAGACATCGCGCTGTGCGACAAGGACGTGCACGCCTCGCTGGTCGACGCGGTGAAGATGTCGGGCTGCCAGATGAAGCGCTGGCGCCACAACGATATGGCCGACCTGGAGCGCCTGCTGAAAGAGACGCAAGACGCCCCCCGCATGGTCATCGTGGACGGCGTGTACTCCATGGGCGGCGACCTGGCCAAGGTGCCGGAGATCGTGGCGCTGTGCAAGCAGTACGGGGCGCGTTTCTTCCTCGACGATGCGCATGGCCTGGGTGTGATGGGCCCCGGCGGGCGCGGCACTTCGATGCACTTCAACCTGGTGGACGACGTCGACCTGATCATGGGCACGTTCAGCAAGTCGTTTGCGTCGCTGGGCGGCGTCATCGGCGGCAATAAAGACGTCATCGACTTCATCCAGCACCACGCGCGCTCGTTCATCTTCAGCGCCAGCATGCCCGCCGCCAACGCCGCCGCCGTGCTGGCCTGCCTCGACGTCATCGAGGAAGACCCCAGTTATGTGGAGCAGGTGCACCGCCAGGCGGCCAAGGTGCGCACCGCCCTGCGGGATATGGGCTACAACTGCGGCGAGAGCGTGACGCCGGTGGTGCCGGTGCTGACCGGCAGCGAGATGAATACCGTGTTCGCGTGGAAGGCCTTCTACGACCACGGCGTGTACGTGAATCCGGTGCTGCCGCCCGGCGTGCCGCCCAACAAGAGCCTGCTGCGCACCAGCTACATGGCCACCCACACCGACGAGCAGATTGAGCGCGTCATCAAGGCCTTCTACGAGGTCGGCACGTATATTGGATTGATCGAGGAGAAGGAGACGGCCGCGGTGTAGCCGCTGATGCAGATAAACCTCGCAGGTCTACCAGACCTGTGAGAGGATCGATTGACATGGCAAAGTATGATCGTCTGAGCGTGTACCAGGCTTTCATCGGCACCGGCCTGGTGCCTCTGTTCTACAGCGGCGACGCGGCGGAATCGAACGCCGTTGCCAGGGCGGTGGCCGAAGGCGGCGCGCAGGTGCTGGAGTTCACCAACCGCGGCGAGAAGGCGCTGAACGTCTTTGCCGAGGTTGTCAATGCCAACCCCAAACTGATCGTCGGCGTCGGCTCGGTGCTGGACGCCCCCACGGCGGCGCTGTTCATCGCCTACGGCGCCAACTTCATCGTCGGGCCGGTGTTCAATGCCGAGGTCGCCCGGCTGTGCAACCGGCGCAAGATTGCCTACATGCCCGGCTGCGGCAGCGCCAGCGAGATATCCACTGCCGAGGAGTACGGCGTGGAGATTGCCAAGGTCTTCCCCGGCGAGTCGGTCGGCGGCCCGGGATTCATCAAAGCCGTGCTCGGCCCCATGCCGTGGTCGCGGCTGATGCCCACCGGCGGCGTGGATGCAACGAAGGAAAGCATCGGCGCGTGGATCAAGGCCGGCGCGGTGGCCGTGGGCATGGGCAGCAACCTGGTGCGTAAGGAGTGGCTGACCGCGAAGAACTACGACGCGATTCGCGATACCACGAAGCAGTGTATGGAGTGGGTGGCCGCCGCCCGCTTCTGGCCTCAATCCCCGCAGGCGCTGCCGACGGTGCTGGAGATCACATCGCCTTTGTAGGCGATTACCTGGTACCGGCCGGCGCTGCGCAGCAGCGTGTACTGATAGTCCACGATTTCGCACAGCACCTGGCCGCCGGGCGAGTGGGTGTAGCGCCAGTATTCCTGCGCGGTCAACTGCGTGCGCGCGCCGCTCTGCGCCGTCACCACCGGCGACTTCAAGTAGTGCATGGTCACCGACAGTGTATCGCCCGCGCCCAGGTCGATGCCCAGCCCCTTCTTCACCGCCCGTGCGGCATAGCCGGTCGCAGTAGTATAGCTGTCGCCCGCCCACAGGGTTCTCAACTGCGCGGCGCTGACCTGCCCGGAGTAGAAACCCGCCAGCGCGTCGTTGATTTCGACCAGCGCCTGGGCGGCGTCTGGGGCCGGTGTGGCAGTTGGCGTTGGCGTGCTTGAAGGCGCAAACGTGGCAGAGGGCGTCGCCGCGGATGTACTGGTCGGCGCAGGTGTGCCAGTGGGGGCGGGCGTGTCAGTCGCCGCAGGCGCTGGCGGCAGTGTGGCGCTGGCGGCAGTCAACGTCGCGGTCGACTCGACCACCGCGGTCGGGCTTTGTGTCGCGGTATTTTCGCTGACCGCGATGCCGGCGGGGGTGGCGCTCATACCGCCCAGCCGCTCCGCCAGCATCCGGGGCAGCCCCGCTGCGACTCCCGCGGCGACCAGGCAGGCGATGGCGAGCAGGACCAGCAGCAGGCGCGGCCAGGCCCGCCGCGGCGGCGTCGCCGGTTCCGCTGATGCTTCCGGCGCAACCGGCGATGCGGCACCGGTTTCAGCGACCGAGACGCGCAGTCCGGCGATGCGCCAGGCGGCCGGGCGCAACTCCTTCAGGCGCGCAATCAGCGCCGGCATGGCGCGACGCGCCTGCACCGCCGCAATCAGTTCGCGGCTTTTGCCGAAAGCGCCCACGCCGGGCAGCTTCTCATAATCCAGCCCCAGGTCCTGGCACAAGGTCGCCAGACCCTCTTCATCAAATTCCTTGAAGAGGAACTCGCGCAGGCGGGTCTGGCTGAGTTCGTTCACGGTTTACGGCTCGCACTTGCCCGATACGCCGCGGCTGCGGATATCCTTGATGGTATAGGTGTCGCCGTTCTTAGTCAGGGTGTACGTGTAGTCCGACAGGTCGCACATCTTCTTGTTATTAGCCGGGTTGGTGTATGTCCAGTATTCGCGCGTCGATACCGTCGCCGTGCCGTTCCTCTCCGATACCAGCGTGGGCGGCTTGTCGTAGCGCAGCGTCACATTCAGCGTGTCGCCCTTGCTCAGGTCGGCCCCCAGGCGGCTCTTCAGTGTCTTGTAGGTGAAGTTGGAGATGATGATGAACTTGCTGCCCCAGCTTTGCCTCACCTGATCCTCGGTGGCCTTGCCCATGTAGAAGTTGAGCAACTGTTCGTTGATGGCCTGCACGGCGGCGGCGGCCGGGTCGGAGGGAGTAGCGACCGGCGCGGCCGACTTCGCCGTGACGGTCCCGACCGGCAGCGGCGTGGCGGCGACGGCTGCGGTGGGCGGCAGCGCGACCGTCTCGACGGTGGTCGTGATGTTGGCGGCGGGTAGCAGCGTCACGTCGCCGGCTGCGGGCGTCGCGCTGCCGCCGCCGCCGGTGTTTGCGCCCGGCCGCACGACGACGCTCAGGACGGCGACAGCCACCAGCAGCACGATGACGACGAAGATAAGCAGCCGGGCGCGCAGCGGCAGCGCGCCGGGGCGCGGGCCGTCTCCGGCCGCCCCGCTGTCGCCGCGCTTGCGGAATGGATTGACCAGCGCCGGCTCGTTGATACTCATGTCCGACTTGCCCACCTGGATCGACTCGGCTTCGGCGGCCAGCGCGGCGGCGACGTTCGACGCCGGCGGGGCCAGCGGACGATCCATGTTGGCGTCGGCCAGGCCGGACGCGCGGAACTGCTCCGGGCGCAGCGCCTCGACGCGCTGCATCAGCGTCGCGGTGAGGTGCTGCTCCTGCACCCGCGCGATGATCTCGCGCGTCTTGCCGTACGGGCCCATGCCCGGCAGGTCGGCGTAGTTGATGCCGACGTCGCGGCACAGCGCCGCCAGCTCATCCTCGTTGAACTCGCGCACCAGCAAATCGCGTAAGTCTTGAAGGTTTTGTTCGTTCATGGTTCACCAATCGGCCACGCTGCCATCCGGATGGCGCAGCGCGGGAGTCTCCCAGTCGCCTGCAAATACCTTATCAGCAACCGCCCCGTCGTCCAGTTCGATGCCCAGCCCGGGCTTTGTGGGCAGCGGCACATAGCCGTCGACGACTTTGAACGATTCCTTCAGATAACCGTCGCCCAGGTTCACCTGCTCCTGACACAGGAAGTTTGGCACACAAGCGTCAACTTGTAAACAGGCCGCCAGCGCAATCGGCCCCAGCGGGCAGTGCGGCGCGACGGCGGCGTAGTAGGCTTCGGCCATCGCGGCTATCTTTTTCACTTCCAGGATGCCGCCTGCGTGCGAGAGATCGGGCTGGACGATGGCGCAGGCCTGCTTCTCCAGCACCTCGCGGAAGCCCCACTTGGTGAACAGCCGCTCGCCGGTGGCGATGGGGATGGTGGTGCTGCGCGCGATGGTGACCAGCGTGTCGACGTTTTCCGGCAGGCAAGGTTCCTCGACGAAATACGGGTGCCAGGGTTCCAGTTCACGGCACAGGCGGACCGCCATGGCCGGGCTGATGCGCCCGTGGAAATCCACCCCGATGTCGATGCCTTCGCCGACGGCCTGGCGCAGCGCGGCGAAGCGCTGTACGAATGCGTCGACCTTCTCGAACGAGTCCACGATGTTCCACGCCCCGCCGGGGGCGGTCTTCAGCGCCGTGAATCCGCGCGCAATGCTGGCTCTGGCGGATGCGATGTAGTCGTCCAGCGACTCGCCGCCGAAGTGGCCGTACACGCGGATTCTGTCGCGCGTGTTGCCGCCCAGCAGTTGCCACACCGGCACGCCCAGCCACTTGCCGGTGATGTCCCACAGCGCCTGCTCGATGCCGCTCAGCGCGCTGGACAGCACCGGGCCGCCGCGGTAGAACGCGCCGCGGTATATGGCCTGCCAGTGGTGCTCGATGCGGCGCGGGTCCTGGCCGATCAGGTAGCGCCCGATCTCGTGCACGGCAGCCTCGGTGGTCTGCGTGCGCCCTTCGACGATCGGCTCGCCCAGCCCGACGATGCCTTCGTCGGTGTGCACCTTCAGAAACAGCCAGCGCGGCTTGACGTGCATGGTCTCAAGCCTTGTTATCTTCACCTTTTTACCCCCTTTGATACAGATCGTCTGCAACCATTCTGCAACGAATT
>JAKALH010000170.1 GCA_021813225.1 Chloroflexota bacterium | reverse complement strand
TATGGCGCACATGGGCGACCAACTGTTGCGTTTCAGCATGCTGCTGGGCGAGGACGAGCGTGCCGGACGGATGCGTCGCGCCGCCTTACAGTGTGCAAGCTGGATTTCCGAGCGAGTGCAACCGGCCTCGAATGGCTGGATACCGCGCCGTTCCTTCCCCGACGGCAGCCCCTGTCGGCTAAACCCTGAAGGCCGCGAAGACATTCTATTCGACGCCAGCGCCGATGGGTTGTACGTGCTGGACCTGTGGGGCGATCTGAGCGCGGCTGGGATGGCTGATTACCGCGGCCGTTTGCGCGAACTGGCCGCCGTAGTCATGGCAGAGGGCGGCATCTTCGGCAGCATTAATCATGACACCTACGACCGGCATGAGAGTGTGGCGTATGCAACGTCCTTCCGCACTTTCCGGCGTCTGGCGACGCTTCTGAATGACGAATCAATGCGGGCATTCGCCTTCGACGCGGCGCTGGAAGGGTTGCGGCAGTTTGAGATGAGGGAAGACCGTCATGGCGTGCCCACACAGGGATTATTGTGGATGGAACGCAGTTGGGATACGGCCTATCTGTGGGAGAACGCTGAGGCCGCCCAGGCCTATCTGGAAGCATGGCAGGATACTGGATTCAAACGCTACCAGCGTAAGGCGTTGACGCTGCTGCGCGGCATCGCCCGGCATCATCACGGGCCGCATGGGTTCCTGACGGAAGGCGTCGACTGGAACAACCATGTCGGCTCACGGCACCACTTTGGAGGTGCAGAGTTTGGAGATATCCAATACACGGAGCCTTTGTTGAACAACCTGCACCACGCAGAACCAGCCCTGAATTATCTGTCCATGGCGCTTCGTGTGGATGAGATACGAGGTGCATAAATGGCGGACGCGCTGGACTCCTTCTCTCCCTATGTGCGCACATGGTTTGCCGCGAGTTTCGGCGAGCCGACCTCGCCCCAGCGAGAGGGCTGGCCGCCCATTCAGCGCGGTGAACACACCCTGATCCTCGCCCCGACTGGCTCCGGGAAGACGCTGGCGGCGTTCCTGTGGGGAATTGACGAGATATATCGCGAGCTGGCCGTTCACGACGCGGATGCGGAAAATGGCGTGCGACTGCTGTACATCTCGCCGCTCAAGGCGCTCAACAACGATATCGAGCGCAACCTGTGCGCGCCGCTGGAGGGCATCCGCTCGACTGCGCATCGCATGGGACACCAGTTGCCGGCATTACGAGTCGCTGTCCGCACGGGTGATACGCCGACCAGCGCGCGGGTGAGCATGGCGCATACCCCGCCGCATATCCTGATCACCACACCGGAATCCCTGTACCTGCTGCTGACCAGCCCGCGCGCACGGGAGATGTTCCGCCAGGTGCGCAGCGTCATTGTCGATGAAATCCACGCGTTGTGCGGCAACAAGCGTGGCGTACATCTGTCGCTCAGCCTGGAGCGTCTGGAACATCTCGCAGCCCATCCGGTCCAGCGTATCGGGTTATCTGCGACGCAGAAGCCGCTTGCAGAGGTCGCACGCTACCTCGGCGGGCAGTTCTATCGCAGCGACGCTCCCGCGATCCGTAGTGCACCTGCAGCCGTATTAACGCCACGACCGGTGACAATCGTCAATACCGGCTACAAGAAGCCGCTTGATCTGCAGGTTGTCACAGTCGTGAAGGATTTTCAGGATCTGCCGGCTGATGCCATCTGGCCTTCGGTGATACCGCGCGTTCTGCAGGATATTCTTGGGCATCAGAGCACGCTGGTCTTCTGTAATAACCGCCGCCTGGCGGAACGCACTGCAGACCGGTTGAACGCACAAATCGAGGCGGAGCGCTCAGAAGAAATCCCCCCTGGCAGCACGGAAGCCCTCGCCCCGGGCGGCATCAGCCGGGACAAAGGCATATTCGCTATCGGCGCCAGCGGGCCAATCCGCGCCCACCATGGCAGTATGTCGAAAGAAGCACGCCGCGAGATGGAGGAGCAACTGAAGGCCGGCAGGCTGCCTGCGCTGGTGGGCACCAGTTCGCTGGAGCTTGGCATCGACATCGGGGCGGTCGATATGGTGGTGCAACTGCAGTCGCCCAAGAGTGTATCGCAGGGGCTGCAGCGCGTCGGGAGGTCGGGTCATCTGGTCGGCCAGCGCAGCGTCGGACGTATCTACACCACCTTTCGTGAAGACCTGGCCGAGGCGGCGGCGATTGCCCGCGGCATGCTCGATGGCGATGTCGAGCCTACCTATACCCCGCGCAATCCGCTGGATGTGCTGGCGCAACAGATTGTCGCCATGGTTGCTGTAGAAGACTGGCAGGTCCCTGAACTGCTGGCACTGGTGCGCCACGCCTATCCTTACGAAGATCTGACAGACAACACCTTCCGTCTTGTGCTGGATATGCTGTCCGGAAAATATGACGTGACAGCGGCGGACGCGCGACTGTCTGAGAATTTCGCGCAGGCGCGCCAGGCTCGCCCGCCCAGCCTGCGCGCACGCATCATGTGGGATAAAGTCAACGACAGGCTCACAGCGCTGCCCGGTTCGCGCTTCCTGGCGATGAGCAATGCCGGCACGATTCCGGACACCGGCGCGTATGGCGTGTACCTGGCTGACGGCCAGACCAAGGTGGGCGAACTCGACGAGGAGTTCATCTTCGAGACGAAGGTCGGCGATGTATTCCTGCTGGGCAGCCATGTCTGGCGCGTCCTCGATATCGCGAATGATCGAATCGTCGTCGGCGACGCCGCCGGCTCTGTGCCGCGTATGCCTTTCTGGAACGGCGACTATCCGTGGCGCCCGTATGAACTGGGGGAGCGTATCGGGCGTTTCCGTCGCGAGGTCGCCGACCGAATTTCAGCGCTTAAGGCAGAGCACGCCGCCGAGGGTGTAGAGAAGGATTCGCAACGGGATTGGCTGGCGCTCGTGGAATGGCTGCGGCGGGACTATGCGCTGGATGAGAACTCGGCCCGCAACCTGATCGAGTACGTCAGCGGGCAACTGGACGCTGTGGGCGTCATGTCCAGCGATACCAGCATTGTCGTCGAGTCTTTTCAGGACGCCGTCGGAGAACCCCGCCTGGTCATCCATTCGCCGTTCGGCGGGCGGGTCAATGGCGCGTGGGCGCTGGCGCTCAGCGACGCCTTTGGAGAGAGGTTGGGTGTGGATGTTCAGACGGAAACCAACGATGACGGCATCCTGTTTCACTTTCCGCGCACCAATCGCGAGGCGCCGCTTGATCTTGTACAACAGTTGACGCCGGCGGAAGCGCGCGAACGTATCCTGCATCAGTTGCCTGCGTCGGAACTGTTCGGGGCGCACTTCCGCATGAACGCGGCGCGTGCGCTGCTGCTGCCCAAGGCGCGCGGCCAGAAACGCACGCCTTTCTGGTTGCAGCGCCTGAAAGCTCGCAGTCTTCTGGCGATGGTGCGCCAGTTCCAGGACTTTCCCATCATCGTCGAAACCTACCGCGACTGCCTGCGCGATGTGCTGGATATGCCGCATCTGGAACAGTTGCTCGGGCGCATCCAGACCGGCGAAGTGCGCGTCGTGCCGATCGAGACCATCACCCCTTCGCCGGTGGCGGCCGGCCTGCTCTACAACTTCGTGAAAGTGAATATGTATGAGTGGGACGCGCCGAAGGCGGAGCGCCAGTTGCAGGCGTTGTCTCTGCGGCGCGACCTGATCGAAGATGTGCTGAAAGGGGTCGAGTTGCGCGAACTGCTTAAGCCAGAGGCGATCATCGATGTTGCGGCACGCCTGCAGCATACGGCCGAGGGGTATCGCGCCCGCACGGCGGAAGAGTTGGCGCTCCATTTCCTGGAACTCGGCGACCTCAGTTCCGCGGAAGTCGAGTTACGCATCGCCGAGCCTGCATCGACCGGCCATTGGGTGCAGCGTCTGGCCGAGCAGGGGCGGCTGAAACAGATTGTCATTGCCGCACCCGATGGTCAGGTCAGGCGTTGGGTTCCGGCAGAGTACGCCGCGGATTATGCAGCCTCTCTGCGGTTGCATGGCGCGGCTGGACGGCGTGTGCTGATGCGTATGCTGCGAACGAATGGGCCGTTGACGAGGGAATACCTGCTGAACCGCTATCCATTCGAAGAAGCCTGGCTGGATGAGACGCTGCTGCAAATGGTGACGGCCCGCGAAGTCGTGAAGGGACGTTTTACGCCCGGTGGTCAGGCTGATGAGTTTATCGACCGCCATATACTCGAACAGATACATCATCGCACGCTGACACTGCTGCGCAAGGAAATCCAACCGGTCTCGCTCTACGCCTATGTAGACTTTCTGGCGCGCTGGCAGCATGTGCACCCGCTGGAACGATTGAGCGGTGTGGATGGTCTTCGGCAGGTGCTGCACGAGTTACGCGGTCTGGCCCTGCCCGGGCTGGTATGGGAACGCGACGTCCTTTCAGGGCGACTGGTCGACTACATGCCGGACGACCTGGATGAACTCTGTCAGGCCGGTGAGATCGTCTGGATTGGCAGCGGTAAAGACCCGCGACGAGGACGCCTGCGTTTTATTGCGCGCGGTGAGGGAGGCCTGTTTCTGGATGAGCCAGCGGGAGCCGAATCTGAAGGGCTGAGCGCAGAAGCGCAAGCCGTGTTCGACTATCTTAAATCGGAAGGCGCGTCTTTTTATTCTGATCTACAGTCCGCAATCGGCCTGCCGGCGGAGAAGATCAACCGCGCCCTGGCCGAGTTGACCATGTGCGAGTGCATCACCAACGACACCCTGGACGCATTGCATGACATACTGGAAATGCGGCAGGAGGAGCGGCGGGGCGAGCCGGAACGCGGGCGCCAGGTCGTCAGCTCGCTGCAAAGTGAACTGGCAGAGCGGCTGCGCCGGTCTGAGCCTGCACAACGATTTCCTGGGCACCGTCAGAGACCTTCGCGGACAGCCATGCGCGACGCGCAGAAGCGGGTTACGGAACGTCTGCGCACAGGCGCTGCTGTGCCGTCGAGCGCGGAATCAACCGGTATCCGCACGGGGCGCTGGTCGCTGGTGCGGCGTTCGGCAGTACTCGGCCCGCCTGTTTCCCAGACCGAACGTGTGGAGCGGCTGGCGCGTATCCTGCTGGCGCGTTACGGCATCGTGACGAAGGAGTGCATCGCCGGCGAAGAAGGCGCTGTCGAATGGGCTGCACTGTATCAGGTTTTGCAGTTGATGGAGATGCGCGGCGAAGTGCGGCGGGGATACTTTGTCGACGGGTTGCCGGGGGTGCAGTTTGCGCTCCCTGAGGCCGTCGAGAAGCTGCGTGTGACCGCGGTGGCGCCCGATGATGTCCTGCTGATCGTCGGCGCCGCTGATCCTGTGAACCTGTTTGGCGGGGAGTTACCCAATGGCCCCGAGGGTGCGGCAGGTGTACGGCTTTCGTTTGCGCGGGTGCCTTCGACGCATGTGGTCCTGTGGCAGGGCCGGCCGGTTCTTGTGGCGGAGGACAATGGCGAGCGCATGAGCACCCTGCGCGATGCGGCGCCCGCGGTGCTGATGCGGGCGGTCAAGGCTTATATCAGCCGGCCCGGTGCGCCGCGACGCATTGTCATCGGTCAGTGGAACAATAAGCCGGCGCTTGGCAGCGCCGTGCAAACGTGGCTGCAGACGCTGGGATTCAGCCGCACGCCGAACGGTCTTGAGCACTGGGAAGAATGAATACAGGTTGAGGTAAAACATGAGTCTGAACGACTGGAAACGCATACTCGTTTTCGGGGCGCATGTGGACGACGAAATTATCGGCCCGGGCGGGACGATTGCGCGCTTGAGCCAGGCCGGCGCCGAAGTGCACCTGGTGACATTTACGGGCGGCGCACAGGATACAGGCTATGCGAGGACGGACCTGAAGGACAAAATAGCCGATCTGCGGCGCGCCGAGGCCGCCGCCTGCGACAAGGTGCTTGGAATCAAGGAGCGTATTTTTCTGGGACGCCCCAGCCAGGGCGTCGTGAATGACACAGCCACCTATCAGGAGTGTGTGCGCCTGATACGCCAGATAAAACCGGATGTCATTTTCTCGCACTGGTACGAGGACAAGCACCGCGATCACCGCGCGATAGCCGAAATTACCGATGAGGCGCGCTGGAAGGCCTGGGACCATGTGCTGGCTGACCTGGGCGCGCCCTATTACACGGCGGAGTTCTACTTCTACGAGATTCTGGAATTGTTCCCGCACCCGACGATCCTGGTGGATATCACAGCGACGATGGATAAAAAGCTGGCCGCGATGCAGACGATGACATCCCAACTCGATGTACTGCCGAACGTCATGGATTACATCCGTGGGGTGGGGCTGGCGCGCGGCTTTTCGCGCGGCACGAAATATGCAGAAGCATTCCTGCGCAGCAACCTGCTGGCGACACCCTTGTGACCGCAGCGGAGTATTGGATCGATGAAGTACGGTTTTGTCTTCCCGGGCGGCGATGCCCGAACTGCGGCAGACTGCGCCTATGAAGCCGAGC
>JAKALH010000169.1 GCA_021813225.1 Chloroflexota bacterium | reverse complement strand
CGACACCCTGCGCCGCACGATTCAGGCGCTGCGGCAGATCGAGGCGATTTCCACCGTTGCGGTCATTACGCGCGACGCCGATGTCAGCCGCTGGGCCGAGGAGTGGGGGGCGCTGGCATTCGCCGAACATGCTGATGGGTTGAACGAATCCCTGCGCGAGGCGCGCCGCCATTTTGCGGCGGCGGATGCGCTGCTGGTGGTGCCGGCCGATCTGGGCTGGCTGGACGGCGACGATATCCGCGCGATCACCGCGCTGGCGGCGCACACGCCGTGCGTCGTCATCGCCCCCGACCGCCACGAGCGCGGCACGAACGCGCTGCTGCTGCACCCGCCGGACATCATCGACTTCTGCTTCGGCATCGACAGCGCGCAGAAGCATGCGGCGCAGGCTGCGGCGCGCGGTGTGATGCCGCAGTGGTATCGCTCCAGCACCATCAGCCTGGACGTGGACGAACCGACCGATCTGGCCCTGTACGATGCGGCGCCGTTTGTGCTGTAGAGACGGGCGCTCAGGGCGGGAATCCCGGAGCCTGAGCCAGCCCTGCCTTACACCGCGTGCCAGTCCGCGCCGATCTTGACGACGCTGATCGGCCTGATTTCGATGACCACGCGCGGGCCTTTGAACAGCCATGCCATAAGAGCGCCCAGTTCATCGGGCGGAACATAGCGCTGCACGATGCGCCGTACCGTCTCTTCAATGTTGCCCTGCTGGATGTGCGCCACTCCCTTGATGGAAATGCCGCGATAGGGATGGTCATCGTCGATGGATGCGCCCACGCGCGGGTCGCGCATGATGTTGCGGTATTTGATGCGCTCTTTCTCGGTGCTGGCGTACAGGCAGCCGTTCTCCTGCACAAACCACACCGGCGTGACCTGCGGGTAGCCGTCTGCGCCCAGCGTCGCCATACGCATGAGCAGCGGTCTGGCGAGGAAGGCCAGCGTCTCCTCGTCGAATCGGCAGGCGGGTGCGGTCTTGGCGCGTCTGCTTACAGGCGTCACGGTGTTATCCGCTCCGGTCTGCGGCTTTCTCCAGCGCGGTGCGGTAGGCGTCCGGCGTATCGACATCGCCCAGAATCGAGTCGTTACTGATTATCAACTGGGTCACGCTGGCGCGGTTGGCGCGCAACAGATCGCGCACGTTGCCATCCGACGGCAGCGCCAGAACCGCGTCCCACCAGCGGCGCCCCAGCAGCACGGGATGGCCGCGCTGGCCGTGCAGCCCGAAGCGCGGCGTCAGCAGGCCGCCGCAGTTCTGCTCAAAGGCCTCCAGCAGACGTTCGACGACGTCGCGGCGCAGCAGCGGCTGATCGCCCAGCGCGACCATCATCGCCTGCGGTGGCGTGCCGGATGCCATCACGTGACGCAGGCCGGTTTTGATCGAGGAGAGCATTTCGCCGCCGCGGTAGTCGGGGTTATGTGCATATTCGACCGGCAGTTGCGCCGCGGCCAGCGCAGCCTGCACCTGCGCCGCCTCATGGCCGGTCACGACGACAATCGGGCGCGCCGCCGTGGCCGCGATCGTTGCCGCAACCGTCGAGAGCACCGTGCCGCTTCCGAAGGGCAGCAGCAGCTTGTTCGCGCCGTAGCGCGAAGACATGCCGGCTGCCAGTATGATCACACCCGTCATCGCAGCCGATTGTAACCGGCTGTCAGATTCCCCATGGATACCGTTAATGATGTATCCTAAATGAATATCATTCAGAGCACATCTGAGCGGAGGCTTACGACAGTACAGCAATGACACCCAAACCCTTTTACCTGGCCGGCGAATGGCGCACGTCCAGCGATATTCTGCCGGTGCGCAACAAGTTCGATGGCAGCGAGTTCGCCAGCGTGTGCCGCGCGTCGCGCGCGGATATCGACGAGGCCATCGGCATCGCGACGCAGACGGTGCCGCAGACGCGCTTCATGCCGGCATACAAGCGCTCCGAAGCGCTGATGTATATCGCAGGGACGATCAAGGCGCGCTACGAGGAACTTTCGCGCCAGCTCGCGCTGGAAGCCGGCAAACCGATCCGCACGGCGCGCACCGAGATCGACCGCGCCATACTGACCTTCTCTGTGGCTGCTGAAGAGGCCAAACGCATCGGCGGCGAACTGCTGCCGATGGACATCGCGCCGCCGGGAGAGAACCGCGTGGGGCTGGTCAAACGCTTCGCCATCGGGCCGATCAGCGCGATTACCCCGTTCAATTTCCCCATGAATCTGGTGGCGCACAAGGTCGCGCCGGCGCTGGCGGCGGGCTGCCCGGTCATCCTGCGCCCGGCCTCCGCCACGCCGTTAAGCGCATTGTCGCTGGCGGAAATCATCCATGCTTCCGGCTACCCGCGGGGCGGGTTCAGCGTGGTGCCCAGCACCACCAGCGCCGCCGAGCCGCTGATTACCGACGACCGCCTGAAGCTGCTGACGTTCACCGGCAGCCCGGCTGTCGGCTGGCCGTTCAAGAACAAGGCCGGGCGCAAGCGCATCACGCTGGAGCTGGGCGGCAACGCCGGTGTGATTGTGCATCATGATGCCGACCTGGATTTCGCCATCTCGCGCATCGTCGCGTTCGCATTCGGCTATGCGGGCCAATCGTGCATCAGTGTGCAGCGTGTCTTCGTGCATTCGTCCATCTTCCAGGATTTCATGAACAGATTCCTGCCGCGCGTGCGGGCGCTGGCGGTCGGCGACCCCCTCGACGAGAAAACCGATGTCGGCCCGATGATCGATGAGCCGTCGGCGGCCAAGGTCGAAGAGTGGGTGCAGGAGGCTGTGGCCGGCGGCGCAAAGGTGCGCATCGGCGGCACGCGCAAGGGCAGCCTGATGATGCCCACGGTCATGACCGACGTACAGGCCGGCATGAAGGTATGCACGCAGGAAGTGTTCGCCCCGCTGGTGACGATCGTCCCGTACGATGATTTCAAGGGGGCGGTCAAGGCTGTTGATGACGGCGAGTACGGTCTGCAGTGCGGCATCTTCACGCGCGATGTCAAGCTGATCTGGTATGCCTTCGAGCACATCGAAGTCGGCGGCGTCATCGTCAACGACGTCTCGACCTACCGCATCGATCACATGCCGTACGGCGGCGTCAAGCAGTCGGGCTTCGGCCGCGAGGGCCTGAAGTACGCCATCGAGGAGATGACCGAGCCGAAGCTGCTGGTGATGAATATGGCGTGAAGGAAGGCTTCAGGAGATTGGAACTGACGCCGTATGCCGGGCCACTCACCCGGCATACAGCGTCTTGCGGGAATGCCTAACTGCCGTTCCTCATCACGATGATGAAGCGCTGGATGTACAGTTGGCACTGCGTCACGACGACCGGCTGCACGCCGATCGTGTGGTTGCCGTAGGAGTCGGTCACTTCGACCCGCACGGTATAGGGACCGCAGAACTGATACGAGTGGCTGACCTGCGGGCTGCCGCCGCTGTTGACATAGGCGGTGCCGTCGCCAAAGTCCCAGCGATAGCTCGCCGGCATCGCATCGCCGATATTCGACGAGTACCCGGCGGTGAACTGCTCGATGTGGCTGCCGTTTGGCGTCGTGGTGCGCTGCACCGTTGCGGCGGGCTGATCCCACGCGAAGTTCAGGAAGCGCTGCAGCAATGTCGCGCGGCTGGTGTAGCCCGGCATGGTGTTGACGCCTTCCAGACCGAACGACGCATACACCGAGCGCCCCAGGTAGCTGATGCCCGGCACCTCCAGCATGGGCTGATCGCGGTGCACCATCGCCACCACGTTATCCTCCACAGCGCCGGAGCCGGGGTACTTCAGAATCGGCTTGTAGCGCAGACCCAGCGGATTCAACGGATCGGTCGGGTCGCGCTGGGCGGGCAGCGCTGGATCGATGCCGATTTCATCGATATAGTACTGGTTGGCTGCGCCGTCGGTTTTGGGCAGGAAGGTGAGTTGCCCGCGCACCTCGCCGCCCGGGTACACGTCGGTATGGAAGTTGACGTAGTCGCCGCCCGCAAGCAGCCGGTTTACATCGCCGGAGTTGACCACCAGATTGCCCGTCAGTGTGAACTGGGTGCTTGCCACCGGCGTGAGCGTGTTCAGCAGCGTATACAGCACCGGGCCGTTCAAGCCTACCGTGCCGCTGTGAATATGCGCCGCCGTGAGCGTGTATGGCGCGGAGCCGGAGATCACGATGGTGTATTGCAACAGCCGTGTGGCGACATCATAGCTTCCGGCGGCCAGGCCGGTCATGGTGGACGTGTTGGATGGGACTTCCTGCAGGCCGTTCAGCGCAGCCGTCGCGGTATACGCCGTCGGCACATTGAGATTCAGGTGCAGGCCCTGGAAGGCCGCCGGCGCGCCGCTGGTCGGCCCGATGGGCAGGCTGGTGCTGCCGTTATTTGACACGCTGTCCCGCCACCACAGCCCGCCAAGCACGTTGGCGTAGAAGTTGGGCCGCGAATTTGCATTGGTCGCCCCCAGCGCCGAGGCCATATCCTGCCCCATGGCGATGACGGTCCCGCCGTTGTTGGCGTATTCCTGCAGGCTGTTCATGTCTGCGGCGGTCAGCGGCGTGGGCACGCTGAAGGTGCCGTTGGGCAGGTAATAGTCGCCGGTGTAGTAGATGATGGCTTGATAGTTCAGCAGGTCGATGGTATTCAGGAACTTCGTCGCGAACCCGGCCATGGCATCCACATCCAGCACGTTGTAGGTGTAGCCCAGATCGGTCAACGCCGCGGTGTAGTAGCTCAGGTAATTGTTGTAACCGAGCGACGACGCGCCGTCGTTTTTGATGATCAGGATCTGCGCCGAAGGCTGATAGGTGACGCGCGCCCAGGCCGGCATGTGCGCGTTGTGCAATGTGCCGGTCATGACGACGTAACCCTGATTGTCGCCCAGGCCCATGCCGAGCGACGAGCTGAACACGGCGGATACCTGGGCGGTCCCGCCGGCCGTCAGGGTGAGCACATTGGTGCTGAGACTGAAGCCGCGCAGAGCAGTCGTGTTGGAGAAGCCTGCGCCCGTATACAGCGTGCCTAACTGATACACCTCGGTGCCCGTTGTGATATTGGTGACATTGAAGTTCACCGTCTTCGATGTTCCCGTCGGGACCAGGCCGAAGCTGAGGCTGGGCGGGTCGAGTATCACGCCGGGGTCGGCGGCGTTCGTCAGATCCAGGCGCCCGGCGCCCATATCGAGCGGTTGGGCGGGGATGGTGCGCGCCATATCGGTGTACATGCCGATGTACTTCGATGTGGACATCAGCGCGGATTTAATATAGGCGGTCGACCAGGCCGGGTGTATCTGCCGCAGCAGGGCCGCAGCGCCGGCAACGTGCGGCGCCGCCATCGAAGTGCCGGACACCTGCCCGAAGCCCAGATGGCGCGCTTCGCCTGTGCCATCGCCGAAGCCCTGCGCCAGAATATTTACGCCGGGTGCGGCGATATCCGGCTTGAGCACGTTGCCCACGCCGGGGCCGCGGCTGCTGAAGCTGGCGATGACGTCGGGGACGTTGCCGATCTGGAATGCGGTAGTGTCGAAGGTGATCTCGGATGCGGCGCCATGCGCGCTGTACCAGTTCACCATGCCCGTGCCGTTGGTGTTGCCTACCAGGATGGGCTGGATGGTCACCAGCGTCGCAGAGATACCGGGCGCCATGCCGACCAGGGTGTCGCCGCTCGCGTTATAGATGACGACGAAGCTGGCGCCGGCCTGCTGGGCGTAATAGGTCTTCAGGCTGAAGTCGCACGAACCGCGCCGGATCAGCGCCGCCTTGCCGGTGAACGTGCCGGGACTCCAGGGGCTGCAGCCCAGGACGTTGGCCGGGCTGACAACCTCGCCGGCCACAAAGTTATAGGTGATGACCTGGCCGGGAGGGGCTGTTGCGCCGAATTGCGCCGTGCTGAAGGGCATATTCTGAAGCGTGGTGGTCAGCGGCGCGGGCGCACTCACACTCACACGCCCGCTGGCGAATGTGCCCGTCGTGGTGCTGGCGGCCACGTTGATATATTCCGGCGATGAGTGGTCGGCAGTGCCCAGGGACGGGCCGTCATTGCCGGTGGACATCGATACGAAGGTGCCGGCGCGCGACAGGTTAACCAGCGCCTCGTCCAGCGGATCGAACTGCCCGCCGATGCTGCTGGCGCCGCTGCCCCATGAGTTGTTCAGCACATCGGCGCCGTCGCGCGCGATGTCTTCCAGGGCTGCCAGACCTTCGACGTTGTAGAACGAGCCGTTGTTGGTGACGCTGTTATAAAACACGCGGTAGCTCATCACCCAGGCCGCAGGCGCGACGCCGCTCAATGTAACCGTGACGCCGCGATAGGTGGCCGAAACCACGTCGCCGGCGGCGGTGGATGCGGTGTGCGTGCCGTGCGATGTGCCCTGTGTGCCGGGCCAGGGATTCTCGTCGCCAGGCGACGGCGGGTCCCAGGGGCGGAAATACACGCGCGACAGGATGATCTTCCCGTTGTTGTTGGCGGTCAGCCCTTTGCCGGTTGAAGGCCAGCCCGGCGGGTAGCTGAA
>JAKALH010000168.1 GCA_021813225.1 Chloroflexota bacterium | reverse complement strand
GACGAATCCGGTGTGATACTAAGGATGTCACAGCGTATATATCAGTAGGAATGGCCACGCAGTACCAGTTTATGGGCGGGTTGCTTTCATGGGGCGCATCGGCCAGCGAAGAGGAATGGGAGTCGCTGTATGCCACACAATTGCCGCGCGTGTATAACTTCTTCCGCTACCGGGTTGGCGATGACAGCCTGGCCGAAGACCTGACGGCGACGACATTCGAGAAGGCCTGGCGCGGGCGCGCGCGGTACCGGCGCGATCTGGCGGGCTTCTCGACGTGGTTATTCGCGATCGCGCGCCATGTGGCCGTCGATCATTACCGGCAACGCCAGGCGGCCAGTGTGTCTTTGGACGACATTCATCAACAAGCCGATGAGCATAACCCGGAAGAAGTCGCCGAACAGCGCGCTGACTTCGCTCAACTGGCTCGCCTGCTGTCGCAACTGCCGGACCGCGAACGGGAGTTGCTGGCGTTGAAGTACGGCGCCGGGTTGACCAATCGCCAGATCGCACGCCTGGTCAACCTCAGCGAGAGTAACGTAGGAACGATTCTGCATCGCATGGTCGGCCAGTTGCGCGCACACTGGCAGAGATGACAGAACGGAGGAATGCAAGGAGGGGAACCGTGGACGACGATTTTCTGGTCAGGTTTCGCAAGGACCCGCAGCCCGGGTTCGCCAATAGACTATATAAAAGGATAGAGCATCCGATGGATAGCAAACCTACTGTTCGCAAGACATGGCTTAACTGGAAGGTGGCGCTGGCCGGCGCGACGGCCATCCTTGTAGCCGCCCTGGCGGTTTCGCCGTCGGCGCAGGCTTTCGCACAGGATTTCCTGAACCTGTTCCGCGTCAAGCGCTTCCAGCCGGTCGCCATAGGGCCGGAGCGCATGAAGCAACTGGCTTCCGATCACCTCGACATCCAGTCGTTGATCAGCTCCAGCAGCACCGTCGTGAAAGATCCCGGCAAGGCTGTGACGGTCGATAGCGCCGCTGCAGCCGGCAGGCTGGCCGGCTTCACGGTGCGCACGCCGACGGTATTGCCGCCCGGCGCAACGCTGAGGCGCGTTCTGGTGCAGGGCGAAGGAATCGTGCGTTTCACGGCGGACACCGCCAGGCTGCAGTCGCTGATTGACGCGCTGGGCCTGACGGATGTGCAGATTCCGGCGCAGTTGGACGGCAAGACGGTGACCGTCGACATGCCGCCGGTCGTCATCATGCAGTACCGGATCGGCGGAGATACGCTGGAATTTATCCAGTCTCATAATCCGCAGATTGCGCTGCCGGACGGCGTGAACATGGCGCAGTTGGGCGAAATCGCGTTACGGGTGGTCGGCATGTCCGCAGACGAGGCGCATCGCTTTGCACAGACGTTGGACTGGTCCAGCACCCTGCTGGTGCCGGTGCCGGCGAACGCGAAGTCTTTCACCAAGGTCAGCGTGGGCAATTCAGAAGGCCTGATGATCACGACCAGCGGCGCAGTGATTCCGAACACGACGGCGGCGAAGCCGCCGGAGACGGCGCGCCCGCGTTCGACGTTGTTGATCTGGGCGGATGGCGACATGGTCTACGCAATCACCACTTCCGCCAACGGGGCGCTCGTTGACGTGGCAACCTCTTTGAAGTAAGGGTATTTCGAGACTGGCGACCGGCGATATGATAGACCTCGCTATAGACACACGCGGCCTGCGCAAGGAGTATGGCGCTAAGGTCGCCGTCGAGGACCTCACCCTGACTGTCAGCCGGGGTGAGGTCTTCGGTTTTCTGGGGCCTAACGGCGCCGGCAAGACGACTTCGATGAAAATGTTGCTGGGCCTGGTCGCGCCGACGGCCGGCAGCGCGCGAGTGTTAGGCGCACCGCTGGGCGACCGCAAGGCTCGCGCCCGCATGGGTTTTCTGCCCGAGCATTTCCATTTCCAGGACTGGCTGACCGGGCGCGAGTTCCTGCGCTTTCACGGCCGGCTGTACGGTATTTCAGCGGGGCCGTTGGGGCGGCGTATTGAAGAGCTGTTGAAGCAGGTCGACCTGCTGGACGCGGGCGAGCGCAAGCTGCGCGAGTACAGCAAAGGCATGTTGCAGCGCATCGGGCTGGCGCAGGCGCTGCTGAACGAACCTGACCTGGTGTTTCTGGACGAGCCAACTTCGGGCCTGGACCCGCTGGGGCGGCTGCTGGTGCGCGATATGATCGTGCATATGCGCGCGCGCGGCACGGGGGTTTTCCTCAACTCGCATCTGCTGAGTGAGGTAGAGGTTACCTGCGACCGCGTGGCGTTTGTGAAGCGCGGCGCGGTCGTGCGCCAGATGGCACTGGCGGAGCAGGGCGGCGGTGTCGATGTCGAAATCAGGCTGGGTAAAACGAACGCGGCGCTGCTGGCCGGTCTGAGCCAGTTTGGCCGGGATGTGCGCGTCGATCAAGACCGCGTGCGCATGAAGGTCAAAGACGAAGCCCGCCTGCCCGAGATTGCGCGCTGGCTGGTGGGACAGGGGGCGGCGATCTATCACCTGGGCGCGGAGCGCAAGTCGCTCGAAGCTTTGTTTCTTGAAGTCATGGGGGAGGACGAAAGACCGGGATGAACGGCATCATCACCATAGCCCACCTGACGCTGCACGAGGTGCGCGGCCGGCGCGTCGCGCTTGCGGCGTTGATCCTGGGGGTCGCGTTCCTGGCGATTTTCGCGATCGGCTTCAACTATATCTACTCCGATGTGACCGGCGCCACATCGCCCACATCGCCCATACCGCGCATCCAGTACGATATCGCTTTGAATTTCATCGTCATGGCCGGGTTATACGCAGTCAATTTCCTCATCGTGATGATGGCGGTGTTGACGCCTATCGACACGCTTTCGGGCGATATCCGCTCCGGTTCCATCCAGACGCTGGTCACCAAGCCGATACGCCGCGTAGAAATTGTGCTGGGCAAGTGGCTGGCGTTCTGGGTCATTCTGGGCGTCTACCTGATACTGATGGCCGGCGGTGTGCTGCTGATCGTGCGGGTCATCGCCAACTACACGCTGCCGAATGCGGCGCAGGGCATGTTCTTCATCTTCCTGGAAGGCACGGTGCTGATGACGCTGTCGATACTGGGCGGGACGCGCTTGAGCACGCTGGCTAATGGCGTGACGGTCCTCGGCCTGTTCGGCCTGGCATTCATCGGGGGCTGGCTGGAGCAGATCGGCGCGTATAACGGCAACCCCACGGCGCAGAACTTCGGCATTGTCGCCAGCCTGTTCGTGCCCACGGAGGCGCTCTGGCGATTGTCGGCCTACTACATGCAGCCGCCGCTGGTGCGCGACGTGCCGCTGACGCCTTTTTCCATCGTCTCGGTTCCCAGCGTGTGGATGGTGGCCTGGGCAGCGCTGTATATCGTAGCGGCGCTGCTGATCGCCGTGCGCCTTTTCAATACGCGCGACCTTTAACCTATAATAGGCACGTTATCGACCGGGCAGATGACGCCTGGGCGTAGTATGCGCATGCATAATGTGGTGCATGGAGGAAACCGCAATGACGTGTCGAATAGGGAGGCCCGCTCCGGACTTCGAGGCGACGGCCTACGTGAACGGGGAATTCAAGACCATCAGTCTCTCCGACTATAAAAACCGCTGGGTTTTTATCTGTTTCTACCCGGCAGACTTTACGTTTGTGTGCCCGACCGAACTGGCCGCGATTGCTTCAAAGTACCCGGAGTTCATGTCGCTGGGAGTGGAAGTGCTGGCCATCAGCACCGACAGCCGCTTCACGCACAAGATGTGGCAGGAAGAAGAACTGTCGAAAATGCTGCCGGGCGGCGTCCCCTTTGCCATGCTCTCCGACCCGCGCGGGCAGATCGGCAGCATGTACAACGTCTACGATGAGGATACCGGAATGAACGTGCGCGGCGATTTCATCGTCGACCCGGATGGCAACATCCAGGCGATGGAGGCGCTGTCTCACACAGTCGGGCGCAATGTCTATGAGATGCTGCGCGAGATACGCGCCTTCCAGCATGTTCGTGAAACAGGCGAGATGACACCGGCCGGCTGGACTCCCGATCAGCCGGGACTCAGCCCAGGCTCCAACCTTGTCGGGCGCGTGTGGGAAGTATGGACGCCCGATTCTATGCTGGCGGCCAGCCTCGATCAGTAAAGATGTTACGCATCGCGGTTGCCGGCGCAGGCGCTATGGCGCGCGTACGCGCGCGCCCTGCTTTCCACCGGCCAGGCGGAGATCTGCGGCGTCGCTTCGCGACACCTGGCAACCGCGCAGAAATTCGGCGCTGAACTGAAGTGCGCAGCCTGTTTTGACGACTACCGCCGGCTGGCAGACACTCGACCGGATGCGCTGCTGATCGAGGTGCCGCACGAAGCGCAGGATGGCATCGCACTGTGGGCGCTGGAACAGCGCCTGCATACGCTGATCGGCGGGCCACTCGCCACAACTGTCCCGGCAGCGCAACAGATTGCCCGGCTGTCTGCCCGGCATCGGCTGGCGGTTGAGGCGGGCTGCCGGCGTGGGCGGTCACATTCATCGCCACCGGCGGGGCCGTCGAAGTCTACCCGGACGAGAGCGGCTCCGGCAAGGTCATCGTCTACAGGGATGGCGCGGCGACGACGTATCAATACGGGGACGCGCCAAATGCCTTCGATGTGCAGGCGCGCGCGTTTGTGGATGCCATCCAGCAGGGTACACCATGCCGCAACCGGCCCGATGCCGCTGTTGGCGATGTGCAGGTTGCCGAGGCGATTGTGACATCCGCGCGCGAGCATCGCACAATCACGCTGTAGCAGCCCGCTACAACACATCGTTGCGATAAGGCCGGCGAGGTCGACAACTACGAACTGGCTCGTTTCGCCAGGTCGCCGGCGAAGAATAGCCAGGCGAAATGCACGCCCAGCGTGATCACCCCCACATTCACCAGCGCCTCAATCATGATGGGCTTGACGCCGAACAGTGGTGTCGTGACAAATGACAGTACCGCAATCACGGCGAACGACACCAGCAGGATGACCTCAATCAAACGCTGCGCGCGCGTCAACAGAGCCGCCCGCAAAGCCGCCAGCGCCGCCACAATGCCCAAGGCACTTCCCAGGAACGATCCCAGCCGCCAGATAGCGGCGTCGACCGACACCAGCACCGAGATCAACGAGATGACGCCAGGCGCGATGAAATGCATCGAAGCGATATACGCCGCCAGCCGGCCCGACGCCGACGACATCATGGGTTCATACTTGAACTGAACGACCACCCACCACAGGCCGACAAGCGCGAAACAGATTTGCGCCAGCGTCGCATAAAAAGTCTCCACGTTGATCTCCTGTCCGGCAGTCGCTACCACTGTCCCTCAAAGCGTTCCTCCGGCCACACGCGCGCAACATTGTGATAGCCGGCCTGCTCCCAGAAGCCCGGCTGATCCGTGGCGCTGAACTCCAGCGCGCGCAGCCACTTGCCGCCTTTCCAGAAATACCGTGTGTCGATATCCTGCGCCTGTTCCTTTACCGCGCCTACGACGACGCGCAGGGGGAAGCCGTGGTCGGCCTCGATAGGCTGGCCGTTATAGCGCGTTGCCAGCAGGGTGGTGGGCTTCATGAAGTGCGCGATGTCCAGGTTGGTCGTAAAGCCGTACTCACAATGCTCGATGACATACTGCGCCGCCGGCTTCAGTTTGATGTAGCCCTGCTCGATCAGGTCGGGCAGCCATACCCCTTCCCACACCGTGTCGAACTTGCTCCAGCGCGTCACACAGTGGATGTCCATCGTGACCTGGCGCGTGGGCAACCGTTTGAACTCTTCCCAGGTAAAACGTTTGGGTTCTTCGACTTCGCCGGTGATGCGGAAATCCCATTTCGCAAGGTCATATGCGGGCACCATGCCATAGTGCAGCACCGGGAATTTGTTCGTCAATGACTGGCCCGGCGGCAGCCGCCCCATCTTCCTGACTTCGTTCTCCTGTTCTCTGCGGCCAAACAGATTCATTTCCATCACCTCATATCGCCAAGCGATGGCGTATTGTACCCACAGACCGGTTACGAAGCTGTTACGGGCGGCTGAGTGTTTGCGGTGAGGGCGACGACGGCGCGCCTTTCGGTGTAAGGCCCGGCGACGGTTTACGGTGGCGGACCCCCAGCAGCTTTTCCAGTTCGGGGTCGGACTCGGGCAATCCCTCGGCCCTGCGCCGGCGCGGCAGGTAATACTCGAACAGAATGGTGTAGGCTGCGCCCATGGCTGGAACGCTGAAGACCAGCCCCCAGAAACCGAATAATTGAACGCCGATGCTGATCGACAGCAGACCGATCAATCCGGGTACGCCGACCGAATCGCTCATGATGCGCGGAATGATGACATAGGCGACGATCTGGTCGAAAACGAAGAGGATGATTACCACTGGCAGAGCCGCATCCGGGCGCACCACCAGCGTGACGATGGCGGCAATCAGGATGGCGACCGGCGAGCCGATCAGCGGGATGAGCGACAACACGGCGTATACCAGCGCCAGTACGATGCCGAAATTCACGCCGAACACGCTGAACAGCGC